>JAFAWL010000365.1 GCA_019241805.1 Actinomycetota bacterium | reverse complement strand
TGGCCGTGATGCATGCCGCACCCGAACGCCGGTGGACGGTCCTCGAGTTGGCCCGGGCGGCGGCGGTGTCGCGCTCGCAACTCGACGATCGGTTTCGCCGGATCCTGGGACGCTCGCCCATCCGCTACTTGCAGGAGTGGCGACTGCACCTGGCCCGTGATCTGCTCGCCTCGACCGACCTCGGTGTCGCCACGATCGCGCGCCGGGTCGGCTACGACGCCGAAGAAGCGTTCAGTCGGGCCTTCAAACGTGACGTCGGTCAGCCGCCGGCCGTGTGGCGAGCCGGGCATTCGCTGCGCTAGTTGGCCACTTCCGGTGAACCGAAGCGCTCGAAGGTTGCGATCAGCACCGTTGCTCCGACGGCCAGCAAGCTCGGCAACGGAACCATGCCGGCCGCGTGGCGAACGAGGACCAATTCGATCGCGGCTCCGCCGATGATCGCGATCAGAATCTGCGCGCTCGGCAACATGTGCCGGGGGTGGCGACCGGAGGCAAGTCCGCTCACGGCCGTCGTGAGCGTTCCGGTCATGTACGTCGTCGACAAGCCCGACAGACCGAAGCGAAGGATCGCGCTGCTCTGTACGCCGAGCGCCGTCGCGTCCAGGGCCAGCAGCAACAGTTGCGTGCCGCCGGCCGGGTGGTTGCCGACCGACCACCAGATCGACGCGAACGCGGCAAGAGCCAGCAACTCGATCGACAAGGCCACGGTGACACGACGCGGCCAGACCGGGTCGTCGGCCTGCGGGCGTCGGGCGATGCGAGCCCCCACGAACGCGCCGACCGCGAAGAGCACGATGGCCGAACCCGAGCGGAGCATCAGGCCGCGAGCACCGGCGCTCATCGATATTCCGAAAAGGATCATGTTGCCGGTCATCACGCTGGTGAACGCGCCGCCGAGCGCGACGAAGCCGACGGCGTCGATCGCCCCGCTGTTCAGCGCCAGCACAATCAACAAGATGTGCCGGCGGCGCTCGGTGATCCGGCCGCGGGCCTGAGACTCGTCGACCGGTGCGCCTGACATGAGCATCCCCTTCCGGCGGACCGGCGCTTGCGTTGGGCCGAACGAACGCGGCGCGGCCGGGTCACAGGAGTTAGGCCAGCTGTGGAAGCACGTCGGATGCGACGAGTTCGAGGTGGTCCAGGTCGTGCAGATCGAGTGTCTGCAAATAGATCCGTGACGCACCCAGTTCGGCGAATCCACCGATCGCATCCACGACTTCGGCCGGCGTACCACCGAGCTGGCTCTCGCGCATGACGGTCGGGTCACGATCGATCGCCGTGGCCCGGCGCGCAACCTCGGCATCGTCCCGGCCGACGCAGGCGGTCAGCGCGACGGAGTACACGAGATCACGCCCGGTTTCCGCTGCCGCGGCGCGGACCCGAGCGATGCGCGCACCGACTTCGGCTCGGGCGAAGGGCACGTTGTATTCGTCGGCGAAGCGCGCGGCCAACTCAACGCTGCGCCGTCGGGCCGAGCCGCCCAGGATGATGGGCGGCCGGGGTGATTGCGCCGGCTTGGGCAGCGCCGGGGCGTCGGTCAACTGGTAGTACGTGCCGGCGAAGCTGTAGGTCTGGCCGGCTGGCGTCGCCAACAGCCCGGCGATGATCTCGACCTGTTCGGCGAAACGCGCGTAGCGCTCGGCGGTATCCGGGAACGGAATGCCGTAAGCCCGATGCTCGCGCTCGAACCAACCTGCACCCAGGCCCAGTTCCACTCGCCCGCCGCTCATCCCGTCGACCTGTGCGACCGACAGCGCCAGCGGGCCGGGTAGCCGGAAGGTCGCCGGAGTGACCAAGGTCCCGAGTCGCAAGCGGGAGGTCTCGCGTGCGAGTGCGGCCAGCGTCAGCCACGCGTCGCTCGGACCGGGCCGACCATCGCCACTGATCGCCACGTAGTGGTCGGAACGGAAGAACGCGTTGAAGCCCAGGTCCTCGGTCGTTCGAGCTATGCGCAGCAGATCGTCGTAGGTAGCCCCCTGCTGGGGCTCGGTGAAGATCCGGAAGTCCACGCCCTGGACCCTAACGGCCCGCTTGCTAACGCGAGTAGGTCCCGACCACGCGCGCCTGGTTGAGCACGTGCGGCCCGATGGCATCGAGCAATTCACGCGCGGTCAGCCCGTCGGACAGATCCATCGGGCTGTCGAGGGCGAACAGGTGGAAGTAGTAGTGATGCGTCCCGTGACCGGGCGGCGGCGCGGCCCCCATCCAGCCCGGCGAGCCCATCCCGTTGCGGCCCTGCTGGAAGTCCGAGCCACCGCCGGACGGAATCGAGGTCACGCCGGCGGGAATGCCGTAGACCACCCAGTGCACGAAGCCGTCGATCAGCGGGGCATCCGGGTCGTGAACGATCAGCGCGAAGGAGCGGGTCCCGTCGGGCACGCCGGTCCAGGTCAGAGCGGGCGAGACGTTGCGACCGTCGACCGAATGGTCGGTCGGCATGCGCCCGTCGTTGGAGAACGCGTCGGTCGAGATTTCGAGACTGCCCAGGTTCACTTCACGACACCCCTTCTGCTGCGGCGTACGATCGTTACACGTAGGACGCGACCGCACAAGGCTGATGGTCGGGGCTGAGGGGCGGCGTGCATGACCGCGATCCGCGAGCTGCGGTTGGCCTCGCCGGTCGAGCAATGGCGACGTCTCGGGTTGCCCGTCGAACAGGATCGCGCCTACGTCGGGTCCATCGCGTTGACGTTCGTGCCCGGCGATCAGGGCATCGTGAGCTGGACCCTGAGCGCGTTGCCCTCGCCGACGGACGACATCGACGGACTAGCCACCCGGATGCTCGACCG
>JAFAWL010000171.1 GCA_019241805.1 Actinomycetota bacterium | reverse complement strand
GTGATGCGTCGCTGCGCTTCGAGTACGGCCACCAATACCTCGAGTCGTTTCGACACGGGTGGCTCGATGAGAGCGCGTTGCGGCGCGAACTGCTGGAACCGATCGCCCGAGGCGCCGATTACCTGCCCTCGTTGCGCGACCCCGGGTCGAATCGGGCAACCCGGGCCGAGCCGCGATCGGCGCGTCCCGGCACGATCCTGCTGCTCAGCGGCGAGCTGCTGCTCGGACGCGGCCTGCCGTTCGACTACGTCGTGCACCTGGCGGTCGGGCCGGCGGCACGAGCCCGCCGCACCCCACCCGAGCGGGCCTGGACACTGCCGGCGTTCGTCGACTACGACGAGGAAGCCCGCCCGCACGAGGTCGCCGATGCACTCGTGCGGGTCGATGACCCTCGCCGGCCCGCGGTCAGCTGGTCACCCGGCCGGCCAACCACTGATCAATGAGATAGCGCGAGATCGACAGCGGGGGAGAGATCGCCTGTAGCTGCGCGCCGGGGTCGGCGCCGACCGGCAGCCCGCCGGGCGGCAGAGCCGAGGCCGTATCAACCCATTCGGCCGCGCGTCGCACCTGCTCACGCGTAAACCAGGCCGCCTCCATCATCTCCACCCCGTCGACCTGCAACGACAGGGACGAATCGGCGCGCGCGAAGAACCCCAGCATCAGCGAGGCCGGGAACGGCCACGGCTGGCTGGCGACGTAGGTCACCTCGCTGACCCGAACGGCCGTCTCCTCGAAGACTTCACGGGCGACGGCCTCTTCCAGCGACTCGCCCGGTTCGACGAATCCGGCCAGGGTCGAGTAGCGGCCGGCGGCCCACTGCGTTCCGCGGCCGAGCAGACAGCGATCCGGACCGTCGTGGACGACCATGATGACGGCCGGGTCCGTACGCGGGAAGTGTTGGCTCGAATCGCGCGAACAGACGCGGGTCCAGCCGGCCTGGCGCACCTCGGTCGGCGCCCCGCAACGCGGGCAGTGCGTGTGGCGCAGGTGCCACTGCACGAGCGCGACGGCGGTGACGAGCAGGTCGAGATCCAGCCGATCAGCCAACGCGCCGAGATCCCGGAGTCCGACCCATGGCCGGTCCTTGGCCTCCTCGTCGCTTTGCACAGCGAAGTAAGCGGCGCCGGCGTACTCACCGAGAAATATTCGCAGCGGGCCGCCGTCGGCCGGCTCCACCCTGAGCAGGTCAGGCAGATCGCTCCCGCTGACGAGATCCAGCCGGCCGTCGGTCGTGACCGGCGCCCGCGAGGACGCGCTGACCCGCAGTACACGAGCCGGTGGAAAGGCCGCGGCCAGCCAGGCGGCGTCGGTGCGATGGTGCCCGGCCCGGTCGAGAACCGACTCGGCCAACGGCGGCGGTACGAACGGCATCACCGATCCCTGCATCGGAGTCTCACTCACGGCCCCACCGCAACGATCTTCGCGAGCGGTTCGGAGATCACCCCCGCGTCGCCGACGACGACGCCGACGAGTCGGGTCGGTGCGAAGAACTCGGCTGCTACTGCGCTGACCTCCTCGACGCTGACCTTGGCCAGGTTGCCCGGATGCTCCTGCAGCCATGACGGGTCGAGCCCGTTGCCGACCAGCCCCGACAAGGTCGAGGCGAGACCGGCCTGGGTCGCGGTCGACAGAGCAAGCGTGCCGATCGAGTACTGCCGGACCGCCTCGACCTCGTCAGAGGTGACGGGAAGCGAGGCGAGCCGCCCTAGCTCGTAAACCGTCTCCAGCACCGCCGGTGCTGTTACCTCGGTCGCGACCTCGGCGTCCAGCACGAGTGACGAACCGAGGACGTTGTGTTCGAGTCGGCTATGCGGACCATAGGTGTAGCCCTTGTCCTCGCGCAGGTTCTCCGTCCACCGCGAGGAGAAGTAGCCGCCGAACACCGTGTTTGCCAGCTGCAGGGCGGCATACCGGGGATCGCTGCGACGAAGCGCGGGGCCCCCCAGGCGCAGCGACGACTGCACCGAGCCGTCCCGATGGACCACCTCGAAGGGCCCGGGCGCGATAGCCGGCAGTGCGGGGATACGACCGCGGGGCGGCGTTCCGGTCCAATCACGCAACGCGGCTTGGATCTGGTCGACCACGCGGGCCGGCGAGACATCGCCGACGACCACGAGCACGCTGCCCTCAGGTCGGATGAGGTCGGTGTGCAGCCGGCGCAAGGCCGCTGCTCCTGTCGCACGGACCTCCTCAGGCTGGGGCAGGTCCGATGCGTAGGGATGGCTGCCGTACATGCGGCGTGCCAACGCCTCGGCCGCGACGACGGCCGAGCGCGACCGGGCGATGGTCAACTTCTCGACGAGACGATCCCGCTCGCCGACGACGTCCGCGTCGCGGTACGCGGCGGAGGCGATGATCTCCGCGAGCAGGGCGAGCAGAGGCCTTAAATTGGTGGCCAGCACGTTGCCGCTGAACAACAAGCGGTCAGCGTCCACGCCGGTCTGTAGATCAGCACCCAACGCCTGGATCGCCGCGGCCAGGGCCGCTCGGTCGCGGCTCTGCGTCCCGGTCAGGATCGTGTCGGCCAGCAGCGCGGCACGCGCCGAGTGACCGCTGCGGGCCGACAGGAAGGGAACGCGTAAGCGCACCTCGGCCAGCGGCACTCCGGGCTTGCGGACCACCAGAACGCGCAGTCCGTTATCCAGCACGACGTCGGTGGTGCTCAGCCCTCGCGCTCGACGCGGTGCGGTCAGGGCCGGTACGCCGGCTACCGTCGTCGAGGCGGTGCCGGTTTCGTTGTGTGCCGCGGTTTTCTTCGCGGCTGGGCGTCGGGTCGGTGCGCTCATCAGCGCGCACCTCCGGCTACGAGCTCGATGATCGCTCGAGCATCCGGGCGAAGCCGCCCGGCGGCTGCCCGCACCTGTTCCTCGGTGACGTCAGCCAGTCGTGCGGGCAATTCGAGGACGAGTTCGGCCCGCCCGAACACAAGCTCGCACTTGGCGAAGTTCAGCGTGCGATTGAGCACGGCATCGAGCTCGCGCAGCAGGTTGCTGGTCAAGCGTGTGCACACCCGGTCCAGTTCACCCGACTCGAGTCCGCTGACAGTCACCGCGTCGATCTCCTCGTCGATCGCAGCGATGATGCGCTCCAGCGCGCCCGCTTCCGGGTAGTGGGCCGAGATCGTCAAAGCTGTGGGGTTGCGCTCGTCGAAGGGGTCGCCGAACTCACCGATGTAGGCCGATACATCGGTGACGAGGCGATCGCGTTGCACCAGACGCCGATTCAGTCGGGAGGCGTCGCCGTCGCTGAGTACTTCGGCCAGCAGCAGATTGGCCAGATGTTCTTCGAGGTCGTCGACCGGATCGGCTACCCGGTAGCCGATCGCGACGGCCGGGATGGGCGCGTGGTGGTCGGTGGCAGTCGCTCGGCGTAGTTCGGTCAGCGGCGGCTCGCCGAAGTCGGGGCGGCGCGGAGCGCGCCGCTCGGGTATGGGCCCGAAGTGCTTGTGCACCATCGCCCTCGTCTGTTCGACGTCCAGATCGCCGCACACGACCAGTACCGCGTTGGCCGGAGCGTAATAGCGGTCGAAGAAGTCGGCGGCGTCCTGGACCGTGGCCGACTCGAGGTCGACGAAGTCGCCGTAACCGTTGTGAGCATTGGCGAAGGTGTCGAACAAGACCGGTGGTAGCTCCAACCAGGGGAACCCCCCGTACGGCCTGTTCAACACGTTGACCCGGATCTCTTCTTTCACCACCGAGATCTGGTTGGCCAGATTTTCTTCGGTCAGGCGCGGGGAAAGCATGCGGTCGGCTTCGAGGAACAGGCCGCGTTCCAGGGCGTTGGAAGGCAGCACTTCGAAGTAGTTCGTGTAGTCGAAGTGGGTACTTCCATTGAACACACCGCCCGATGCCTGGACGTAACGGAAATGCTCGAGCTTTTCCAGGTGGGCGGAGCCTTGGAACATGAGGTGCTCGAACAGGTGCGCGAACCCGGTTCGCCCTTCCGGCTCGGATCGAATGCCGACGTCGTAGAGCACGGCGACGGCGACGACCGGCGCCGACCGATCCGGTGCGAGTAGGACTCGCAGCCCGTTGGCGAGCTCGAAGCGGATCAATTCGAACGGAGGCGGGGCGAGCTTGGTCCGGGGCACACGAGCAACCCTAGTGCTCAGCCGGCGGCCAGACCTTCGCGTCCCAACGTCGCCAACTTGTCCCAGAGCAGTCCGGCC
>JAFAWL010000089.1 GCA_019241805.1 Actinomycetota bacterium | reverse complement strand
GTCCTGTTCCCCGTGCCCCACCTCGCTCGCCGCGACCCGATCGACTGGAGGCGGCACGCCGATCTCGTCGTGGAGCGGATGCTCGCGGTGGTCGACCGACGGTTTCCCGGCTTCACCGCGCAGATCGAGTTGTCACGCGCCGTGACTCCGGTGGAGTGGGCGGACCAAGGGCTGGCCGGCGGCACTCCGTTCTCCGCGGCGCACACCTTCACCCAGACCGGGCCGTTCCGGCCGCAAACCCGCGCGCCCGGCATCGACAACCTGCTTTTCTGCGGGGCGAACACGCAGCCCGGCGTCGGCGTACCCATGGTGCTGGTGTCGGGTGCGCTGGCCGCGCAGCGCGTCACCGGGCTTCGGACCGAATTCGGTCTGGGACGATACGGGCCATGAGCCTTGGCCATGGCTGGTCTTTCGCGCCGTCGGTGCGCACGCCGGCCGTGGTCGGGCTGGCCGGCTCCCTGCTCTTGTCCGGCGCGGCTTATTGGGTGGGCGCGGTTCCGCTCTGGTTCCGTCGCCCGGGCGAGCCGATCCTGTCGCTGATGCGGATCGGCTCGATTCCGCCCCGCATCGCCTTCTACGTCGGGCTAGGAGCATTGATTGCGGCGTGGTTGGTGCTGGGGCGTCAGCTGCTTGGCGAACCGGGTCGCATCCTGTGGCGCGAGGTGCGGCGCATCGGATATCTGTGGTTGACGCCCATGGTCCTGGCGCCGCCGCTGGGCAGCAGGGATGTGTGGGCCTACGCCGCTCAGGGTCAGCTGGTTTACCACGGCCTGGACCCCTACACGTCCGGACCGTCGGCGCTGCCGGGCGCATTCGCCGACGAGGTGAGCGCCCGTTGGGTTTCGACGCCCGCGCCGTACGGGCCGTTGTGGTTGCTGATCGGACGAGGGCTGGCCGCAATTGTCGGTGAGCATGTCACGCTCACCGTCGTCGTGCTTCGGCTGATCGCCGTCGCCGGCCTGATCATGACCGCGGTCGGGCTACCTGGGTTGGCCGCGGTGGCCGGCGGACGGATCGACGTAGCGATGTGGCTAGTCATAGCCAATCCGTTCGTGCTCTACCTCGGCATCGGCGGTGGTCACAACGACATGCTGATGGTCGGCCTGATGCTGGTGGGCTTGCGCCTGGTCGTGGGGTGCCCGACGACCAGCCGCTTGGTCATCGCTGCGGCCCTGATCGCCGCGGCCGCCGCCGTGAAGTCGCCCGCCGTGGTCGCACTGCCGTTCGCCGCGCTCCTGTGGATCGGTGCTCCCTTCGGCCGTGAACCGGTCGACTGGCGCCGATGCGTTTCCGCCACCACCGTCGCGATCGTGACCGGTGCAGTGATCTTCGCGCTCATCACGCTCGCCAGTGGCCTGGGACTCGGCTGGGTCAAGCAGATCAACTCCGCCGCTCCCATCGTGAACTGGATGTCGGTACCGTCGCTGCTGGCAATCCTCGCCCGGGCGGTGATCGGTCATCCGCACGGTGCGTCCCGGGTCAATCCCACGATGCGCGGATTCCGCACCGCCGGCACCGTGCTCACGCTCGTCACGCTGCCGGCGCTGTGGTGGGTAGCAATCAGGCGCACCACGTGGGCCATGCTGGCCACGGCCCTGTTCCTGCTCGTCGTGTTGGGTCCGACCGTGCAGCCCTGGTATTTCATCTGGTCATTGGCGGTCGCGGCAGCGCTGGCACTGCGGGCGCGCACCGTCGTCGTGTTCGCCGCTGCCTCGATCGCGTTGACGATCATGATCGAACCGGGCGGTCGCGGCTTTCAGATGCATCCGCAGGTGATCGGGATGATCGCGGGTTCGGCCGCCTTGTGCTCGTACGTCTTCCGCTCGGTGCTCACGCCGAGCCCGCAACGAGCCGATGCGTTACGTGCGTAGGGACTTGATCGCGGCCGGCATCCGGGACCCCGCGCTGCGACTGGGCTACGAGCGGTGCCGCCGCCTCAACGCCCGACACGGCAAGAGCTACTACCTCGCCACGCTACTTCTGCCGGCCGCCAAACGCCCGTATGTCCATGCGCTCTACGGCTTCGCCCGGTCGGCCGACGACATCGTCGACCAGGACGAACCCGCCGGACGCTGCGAACGGTTTACCCGATGGAGCACGACGGTGCGCTCCGAGCTCGACTGGGGGGTCTCGTCGGATCCGATCCGAAGGGCGCTCATCGACACGCTCGCGCGGTGGCGCATTCCGACGCAGTACGTCAACGACTTCCTCGACTCCATGGCGATGGATCTCACCGTCACCCAGTACGAGACTTATGAGGAGCTGACGCGCTACATGTGGGGCTCGGCGGCCGTGATCGGTCTGCAGATGCTGCCGATTCTCGGCCGGGCCTCCAGCGAAGTCGACGAAACCGAGCTCAAGCAGGCGGCCGTCGAACTCGGACTCGCCTTTCAGCTGACCAACTTCCTCCGCGACATAGGCGAGGACCTCGACCGCGGACGCGTGTATCTGCCGATGGACTCGCTGGCCGGATTCGGCGTCGACCGTGCGCGGCTGCACCGACGCGTGGCCGACGAACCGGTTCGCAACCTGATCGCGTACGAGATCGCCCGCGTTCGCGCCATCTACGCCCGAGCCGAGCGCGGCGTCCCGCTGGTCGCGCTGACATCGCAGGACTGTCTGCGAACCGCGATCACGCTCTACCGCGGGATCCTCGACGAGATAGAACGAGCCGAATACGACGTCTTCTCCCAGCGTGCCACGGTCGGTCTCACGCGGCGGGCGAGCGTCGCCGCGCGCGGCCTGGCCCGTGCGGCGCGCGCGCGGCGCGGCGACCCAACGCGACCCAGATCGACAGGGTCAGCAACGCGAGGCTGAAGCCGAAAAGCAGGTCTTCGACCGGGGCTTCAACCACCCGCGTTCCGAGGATCGTGCGCGGGTCGTAGCGAACGATCGGCCATCCGGTCAGGATGCCGTTCACAACCAGTTGAAAAACCAGCACGATCGCGTAGCTGACCCAGAACACGCGCCGACCGAGCAAGAACGTGCGCAGCAGCCCGAGGTCGACGATCGCGGCCACGGCGAGCGCGACGAGCACGCTGACGGTGTAAGTCATGCTTCGGGATCGCGCCAGTTCGGCCGGACCCGGCGTACGGCCTCAAAGCTGAGAATGATGCAGATGGGGATCACGACGAAAAACAGCCATTCCTCCAGCGGAAGTCGTCCGGGCAGGACGACCAACACCCGAGCGCGGTCATAAGACCACTGGTGGCGCGAGACGGCGTAGAGATCCCATCCGCCGAACATGATCATGACGGGTGTAAGCGTCAACAACAGTCGCTGCCACCTCGCGTAGACCCGGGTACGCAGCCCCAGCTCGAGCGGCAGCGTGATGATCAGACACGCGGCGAGAACGAGCAGGTAACCCCAGTGAGCCACGTCAGAAACCAGCCGCCTGCGCGCGCCGTTTGACCTCGGTACCTCGGTTCTCGCGCAAGGCCGCTACCGGAGTCCCGGGCAGGGAGTCGTCGTCGCGGAAGAGCCACGTCATGATTTCGAGATCGTCGAAATTGCCGTCGCGCAACAAGGTGATCACTGCTGACAACCCTTTCACGACCGCCGCCCCGTCGAAGAACTCACCGGCCGTACGGCGAACTCCGTCCTGGCCGCGAATCGCGATCAGCGAACCTTCCTTGACGAGCTGATGAACCTTGGTGACCGGCAGACCGAGGCGACCGGCGGCGACGTCGAAGGTGATCAGTTCCGGCATGCCACCAGCCTGCCAGAGCACTCGACTCGACTCTCACCGAGCGAAGGCGAGAACCGCCAGCGTCCGGTACCTCGCCGGCACGTACCCGCCCGCTCGATCGATGGCGGCCGCGAGCGCGGATTGCAGAGTGCGCAGCCGGCCGGCCCCGAGCAGCAGGTGATCACTATGCGTACCGGTGAGCTCGATCCATTGCGGCCGGGAGTAGGTCTGTTCCCACTCGTATTCGCGACGTTCCACGCGTACGAACCGACCGACCGCCCTAAGTCGGGCGCCCAGGCCCGCGACGATGCGCGGCCCGCGGCCGCGAAGCACCGCGTCGCCCGAGATCTCCGGGGCGACGGCGTGATAAACGTCGTCGAACATTCGCCCCGTCCGCTCGTCGAATTCCACAAAGTTCCAGAACGGCGCGAACAGCCCGCCGGTGTCGAGGACCTCTTCGGCTTTCGCCAGACCGGCGGTGGGATCGATCCAGTGCCACGCCTGACCGCAGGTCAGCAGGTCGAATCGACGGCCGCGGGCTGACCAGCTCTCGAACGAGCTCACCTCGACGTCGATTCCCTGTCGGCGCGCGACGTCGGCCATCCGGGAGTCGGCCTCCAGGCCCAGCACGGTGACGTTTCGCTCGCGCAGCAACCGAGCGACCTTGCCCGTACCGCAACCGATGTCGAGCGCTCGCTGCGGTCCGGCGGCGACGAGGTCGTCGACGAGTGCGGGCGGGTAATCGGGCCGGCTGCGGTCGTATCGCTCAGCGACGGCGCCGAACGACCGGGCTCGATCCCGGCGGCCCGGGCCGACTGATCCGCGCCTGACCGCGCCGTGGTCATTGCTTGACGTCATCGCCTGGCCAGTCGAGATCCTCGACCCGCCAGGCCGCGTCGGGTGGAGGCGGGGACCGATCGGCGTCCGCGTCGGTGAAGGGATGCGCATTCGCGACGAAGGCGACGAGGTCGGATCCGGCAAGGACTCGACGAGGAAACGGCGCGGCGGCCGCGGCGCGACGGATCGCTGGCTGCGGCAGTTGTCCGGCGGCGACGACGACGTTGCCGTAGCGACGACCGCGAAGCACCGCGGAGTCGGCCATCGCCAGGGCTGATCCGAACTCCGCCCGAAGCCCGGCAAGCAATCGGCGCAGATAGGTCAGCGGCGGTCCGTCGGCCACATTGGCAAGGAAGACACCTCGCGGACGCAAGACACGACGGACGTCGGCGAGGAACTCGCGCGTGGTTAAGTCGGCGGGCACGCGGCCGCCCAGGAAGGCATCGAGAACGACCACGTCGGCCGACCCCGCACCGAGGGCGGCGACGCCGGGCCGCCCCGGCAGCGGACGAATCCGAATGCCGCTGCGCTTGGGCAGGGGCAGTCTTCGCCGGACCAAATCGATCAGTTCCTGATCCGGTTCGAGGACGATCTGGCTCGAGCCGGGCCGTCGATAGGCGACATACCGCGCAAACGTCAGGGCGCCCCCGCCGACGTGGGTCACCTCCAGCCGACCGGCCGGTAGCGCATCGACGATCGCCGCGATGTCCTGCAGATACTCGAAATCGAGGTAGCCCGGGTCGTCCAGGTCGACGTAGGACTGCCGTATTCGGTCGACGATCAGCAGATATCCCCCGGGACGATCGGCGTCGGCCAGCAACTGCGCATTGCCGCTTGCAACCGGCACTTCGTCGGCCCTCGCCGCCTGTTCCGCCACGGCACCCACGCTACGACTCGGGTGCTGCTACCTGGCCGACGCATGTCGCACGGGGGTGCGGTGCGCCGGCAGCGCTTAAACTGAGCGTCGTGTATACGGCCACGGCGGATGCTCTGCTCGGCCGTGTCCTGGAAGGCCGTTACCGCATCCAGGCGATGCTCGCCCGCGGCGGCATGTCGACGGTGTACACCGCCGTCGACGAGCGACTCGACCGCCTGGTCGCGGTCAAGATCATGTCGCCGAGCTTGTCGGCCGACCCGGCCTTCACCGACCGATTCGGCCGCGAGGCTCGCTCGGCGGCCAAGCTGACCCATCTCAATGCAGTCTCGGTCTACGACCAGGGCTTCGACCAAGGCGAGTCGGGGCCGCTCGTGTTCCTCGTGATGGAGCTCGTCAGCGGACGCACGTTACGGGAGTTGCTACGCGAGCGCACCCGGCTCTCGCCGGCAGAAGCGGTGTCAATCATGGAGCCGGTGCTGGCGGCGCTCGCGGCCGCGCACCGGGCAGGCATCGTGCACCGGGATATCAAGCCGGAAAACATCTTGCTGGCCGATGACGGGGTCGTGAAGGTCGCCGATTTCGGTTTGGCTCGCGCGGTCGAGGCCGACACGTCGGCCTCCACTCGTACGGGCTTGATGATGGGCACGGTCGCGTATTGCTCCCCGGAGCAGATCAGCCGGGGTCGCACCGACCAACGCTCGGATGTGTACTCGGCCGGAATAGTGCTGTATGAGCTCCTGACCGGGGCGGCGCCGTACACCGGCGATTCCGCGGTGAATATCGCCTACCAGCATGTCCACGCCCGCGTACCGGCACCCTCGTCGCGGATTCGAGGTATCGCGCCCCAGTTGGACGACCTCGTCCGGCGGGCGACCGACAGCGACCCGGGCGGCCGGCCGCTGGATGCCGGGGCCATGTTGGCCGAACTCGCCGACGTGCGCGCCGACCTCGGACTGCCCGTGGTTGCGGTGCCGCCGCGGCCCCGTGCGACCGGGGGGTCGAGATCCGCGCCGCGCCTCGGTGCCGACGCGAGCGCCGCGCGTACCACCGCGCTGCGCGGCGATCAGCACCGCGGCGATCAGCACCGCACCGATCCGCTCGACCGGCCTGGGTCGGACGCACGGACCGTCGCGGTCGCGGCCTCGCCCGCGGCCCGGTCCTCCGCCGCTCCTTGGACGATCGCGCCCGCTACGCGCGGCCGGCTTGCGCCCAATTCGGACCGACCCGGGCCATCGATCCACTCCTGGGCACCGGGCGAGCCACCGGCTGGTCCTCCGCCTCCGATAGTCATTCCGCCCCCGGCCCCGGCCCGATCGACCCGGAGCCGGCGTCGGCGCACCGCGCTGATCGTCATCGTCATCCTGGCGCTGCTCGGTGCGGCGGCCGGTTACGGCGGCTGGTGGCTGGCTTCGGGTCGTTGGGCCAAGGTTCCCGACGTCGCGAACCAATCGCAGTCGGTCGCGACGAGCTCGCTGCAGCGCGCCGGCTTCAAGGTGTCGGGCACGCCGCAGCAGGTGTTCAGTGAGACGGTCGCCAAGGACGCCGTCGTCGCGACCGCGCCGGGGACCGGTAGTCGCGTACATCGTGGCGGCAGCGTCACCCTGATCGTGTCCAAAGGGCAGGATCGCATCACTATCCCGTCGGTGGCGGGGCTGTCCCAAACCGACGGCACCGCTCAACTACAGGCCCTGCGAATCAAGCTGGCAGTTGTCGATCAGGCCAGCGACACCGTCCAGAAGGGCGTCGTCCTCGGCACCGCTCCGGGCGCCGGCACCTTGGTCAAGCCGGGCACGGCCGTGCAGCTGATCGTCTCCAGCGGTCCGCCCGTGCTCACCGTGCCCAACGTGGTCGGCCGCCCGCAGGCCGACGCGTCGAGCGCAATCACCAACGCCGGGTTCAAGGTCGCCGTGAAACAGGACTACAGCAGCACCGTCAACGCCGGACTGGTCATCTCGCAGGATCCGTCCGGCGACGGCCAGTTGGTCAAGTTCCAGACCGTCACGATCACGGTCTCGAAGGGCCCCCAGACCGTTGTGGTTCCACCCATTCCTGCCTACACCACGGTTGACGCCGCCACCGCCGCGCTCAAGGCGGTCGGGCTCAACGCCAAGGTCGTGTACCAGCAACACATCGGCGGCAAGCTGCAGCTGGTCGTCGGCGCGGATCCGGTGTCCGGGGCCACGGTTCCCGTCGGGTCGACGGTCACGCTGTACGCCGTCTGAACGTGGCTTCTCCCCGCCCGCCGGTGGGCGCCCACGTCGCGGTCAATCGCGGCCTGTCGCGGTGCGTCGAGCATGCTGTCGAGATCGGTGCGGAAGTCATCCAGGTATTTCTGGCCAATCCGCGCGGTTGGGCTCCGCCCCCGCCCGATCCGGAGGGCGACGAGAGATTCCGCGACGCCTGCGCGGAACGCGGATTGCCGGTCTTCGTCCACGCGCCGTATTTGATCAACTTCGGATCACCCTCACCCGACACGCAGCGACGATCGGTCGAGGCGCTGACGTTCGCGCTGCGCCGCGCCGCCGGTGTCGGCGCGCTCGGTGTCGTGGTGCACGCCGGATCGGCCGTACTCGGCAACCGGCTGGACGACGCGTTGGGACAGATCCGTCATTGCGTACGGCCCTTGCTGGCCGACGACGGGCCGCGGGTGCTGATCGAGCCGACCGCCGGCGGCGGCGACGCCTTGGCCGCCGATGCTGCCTCCATCGGTCGGTTCCTGGAGGCACTCGACGACGAGCGCGTGGGCCTGTGCATCGACACCTGTCACCTGCATGCCGCGGGACACGACCTCAGCCACACGACGGCCATGCGCCGCGCCTTCCGCGAGATCGAGTCGAACGCCGGCCCCGGCCGCATCAAGCTGATACACGCCAACGACAGCCGCGACCCGGCCGGCTCCCGGCGTGACCGGCACGCCGCGATCGGTGCCGGCACGATCGGGCTGGACGCGTTCCGCGCGTTGTTCAGCCTGCCGGCCCTGCGGGATGTGCCGGTGGTCGTCGAGACCGAACCCGCGAACCAGGCCGCTGACGTCGCCGCGCTCAAGACGCTGCGAGCCGCGACCCGACGCCGAGACAGCGCGAGGTCGAGCGGGAGCCCGAACTCGGGAAGCTAGGCTGCGATGCCGTGGTCATCGTTATGGCGCCCTCGGCGTCCGCCGCCGATATCGACACGGTCGTCGCGCATGTCGCCGCGCATGGGGGCGAGGCATTCGTCAGCCGTGGAGTCACCCGGACGATCATCGGCGTGGTCGGCAGTGAGGACGTGCTCGAAACGATCGACGCCTCCCGCCTGTCCGGGGTCGCGGAAACCATGCGGATCACCGCTCCCTACAAACTCGTCTCGGCCGAGAACCACTCGCAGCGCACCACCGTGCGGGTCGGTGGGGTGCCGATCGGGCCGGAGACGTTCACCCTGATCGCCGGGCCGTGCGCGGTCGAGACGGCCGAGCAGACCTTCGAGGCCGCGCGGATGGCGAAGCGGGCCGGGGCGACGCTGCTGCGCGGAGGTGCCTACAAGCCGCGCACCTCGCCCTACGCCTTCCAGGGACGCGGCGAAGACGGGCTGAAGCTGCTGGCCGAGGTCCGGGACGCCGTCGGCCTGCCGATCGTCACCGAGGTCCTCGACAACCGGGATGTCGACATCGTCGCCGAATACGCCGACATGCTGCAGATCGGCACCCGCAACATGCAGAACTTCGCGTTGCTGCAAGCGGTCGGGCGCACCGGCAAGCCAGTCATGCTCAAACGGGGGCTCATGGCCACCTACGAGGAGTGGCTGATGGCGGCCGAGTACATCGCGCAGCGCGGCAACCTCGACATCGTGCTCTGCGAGCGGGGCATCCGGTCCTACGAGCCGGCGATCCGCAACATGCTCGACGTCTCGGCCGTGCCCATGGTCAAGAGCCTTTCGCACCTGCCGGTGATCATCGATCCGTCGCACGCGGCCGGTCGCCGGGATCTGGTGGTGCCGCTGGCTCGCGCGGGGATCGCCGCCGGTGCCGACGGCGTGATGGTCGACGTGCACCCGCACCCCGAGTCGGCGCTGGTCGACGGAGCGCAGGCGTTGTCTGGTTCGTTGCTGGCCGAACTCGCGGTGGCGGTCACGACGCTGCCACCGCTGCTGGGGCGGACGTCGGCCGCCCACTTGGCCGGCTGAGCGGTCGTTCGCGCGGGTCGTATTCCCTCGGCCGAGTCAGAAAACCAGCGGCTCCAACACTTTGATCGCGTAATCGACGCCGTCGTCGTCGACGTCGAGGTGGGTCACCAGTCGCAGGAAGCGGGGCCCGAGCGCCGAGACGAGCACGCCCTGTTCGCGAGCGGCGGCCGCGACGCCCGGCGCGTCCTCGACGTCGAGCACCACGATGTTCGTCTCGCTGGCCGGACCCCCGAGGGCACCGGCCAGGCGCGCCGCCCGCTCGTGGTCCTCACTGAGCCGGCCGATGTTGTGCGCGATCGCGTACCGGCCGGCGGCGGCGAGGATCCCTAATTGGCGCATTCCGGCCCCGTAGCGCTTGCGCCACACGCGAGCCTCGGCAATCCGATCGGCGCTCGATACGAGCACCGACCCCACCGGTGCCCCCAGCCCCTTGGACAGGCAGACCGAGACGGTGTCGAAGCCGGCAGCGAGTTCCGGCAGCGTCTGACCTGACGCGACGTGCGCGTTCCACAGCCGCGCGCCATCGAGGTGCAGTCCCAAGCCGAACGTCGCGGCGAGCTCGATCACCCGCGCCACCGCGTCGGCCGGCTGCACGGTGCCGCCGCCGAAATTGTGCGTGTTCTCGATCGCGATGGCTGTCGTGGAGACCAGATAGGGCCCGGCCGCCGGTGCGACCAGCTCGGTCAGCGCGTCGGGATCGAGCCGGCCCGCCGACGCCTTCCAGGTGCGGAAGGTGATGCCGGAGAAGACAGCCGCGGCTCCGAGCTCGGCTCGCGCGATGTGCGCCATGGTGTCGCACACGATCTCCTCGCCCGGCCGAACGAGCAGCCGGATGCCGAGCTGGTTGCCCATGGTCCCGGACGGGACGAACAGCCCGGCTTCGAATCCGAGCAGCGCTGCGACCTCGGCCTCGAGGGCGTTCGCCACGGGGTCCTCGCCATAGACGTCATCGCCCACGTCCGCCTCGGCCATCGCCTGCCGCATGGCGGGGCTCGGCCGGGTCACCGTGTCCGAGCGCAGATCGACAACCGGGTTCATGCTGACTGCTCCGATCGCGTCAGGCCTCGCGCCGGGTGCGCTCGGCGACGAGGCGTTCGGCCACCAGGAAGGCCAGCTCGAGCGACTGCTCGATGTTCAGTCGCGGATCGCACGCCGTCTCGTAGCGGCGGCCCAGGTCCTCGGCGGTGAGGTCGGCCGTGCCTCCGATGCACTCGGTGACGTCGTCGCCGGTCAGTTCGACGTGCAGACCGCCCGGGTGCGTCCCCAATGCGGAGTGGACGTCGAAGAATCCGTCGACCTCGTCTATCACCCGATCCAAATGCCGCGTCTTGATGCCTTCCGCGGTCTCCTCGGTATTGCCGTGCATCGGATCGCACTGCCAGACCACGAGGTGACCGGTCGAGCTCACCTTCTCCACGATCGCCGGGAGCAGGTCACGAATCCGGCCGTGGCCCATCCGCGTGACAAGGGTGAGCCGGCCGGGCAGATTGGTCGGATCCAGACGCTCGACCAGTTCGGCCGCGAATTCCGGTGTGGTACTCGGTCCGAGCTTGACCCCGATCGGGTTGGCGATCCGAGAGACGAAGTCGATGTGGGCGCCCTCGATCTGCCGGGTGCGCTCACCCACCCAGACGAAGTGTCCCGATAGGTCGTAGGCGCGACCGTCCTCGACCCGGGTCAGCGCGCGTTCGTAGTCGAGGATCAAGGCCTCGTGACCCGCGTAGAGCTCGACGCCGTCGAGCGCGGCATCGTGGACCCCGCAGGCGCGCATGAAACGCACCGCACGATCGATCTCACCGGCGAGCCGTTCGTACCTCGAACCGGTTTCGGTGGTGCGGGCGAAGGCCGCATTCCACGAATGCACACGATCCAGGGAGGCGAGCCCACCGCCGGCGTAGGCGCGCAGCAGGTTCAGCGTCGAGGCCGCCGTGTGATAAGCCCGAAGGATCCGTCGCGGGTCGGGCGTCCGATCGCCGTGCAGGTCGTTGACCATGTCGCCGCGGTAGGAGGTCCGGCCCGTCGCATCGACGTCGGCGGACCTCGGCTTGGCGTACTGCCCGGCGATCCGGCCCAGCTTCACCACGGGCATCGACGCCCCGTAGGTAAGTACGACCGCCATTTGAAGCAGCACCCGCACCTTGCCGGCCACGTCGGCTTGCGAACTGGTGCCGAACGTCTCGGCGCAGTCACCACCCTGGAGCAGGAACGCCTCGCCGCGGGCCACCGCGGCCAGCCGCTCGCGTAGTTGATCGACCTCGCTGGCGACCACCAGCGGCGGCTGCGCCGACAGCGTGGCAAAGGCCGCCTGGAGTTCGGCCGGGTCGGGCCAGGCGGGTTGCTGGGCCGCGGGCAGCTCGCGCCAACGATCCAGCCCGAGATCCGGCGCAAGTGCGCCGGCCGGGCCGAGAAGCTCACCGGGGCCGGTCAGCGGCGTGGTCGTCACCCGTTCAGGGTAATGAGCGGCCAGCCGCCGGATTGACCGGCGGCGGCGAAAACTCAGCCTGCTTCCTGCCGGCCGGCGTCAGCCGAAGAACACCTCGGCTTCGGCGTAGAGCTCGGGACGAACCGTTTTCAGCTGGGTGGTCGCGTCGGCCAGCCGTACCCGCTCGATCGCGGTACCCCGCAAGGCCACCATCGTGCCCCAGGCCCCGTCCTGCGCCGCGTCGACCGCGTGGAGCCCGAACCGGGTCGCCAGGACACGGTCGAATGCTGAGGGCGTTCCGCCCCGTTGGATGTGGCCGAGCACCGTCGTGCGCGCCTCCTTGCCG
>JAFAWL010000421.1 GCA_019241805.1 Actinomycetota bacterium | reverse complement strand
TGGGCATCTCGGTGCCGGGCCCGTCGGGCTGGGACGCCGCGGCCTCCCGCCGGCCCGGCATCCGCTACCTCTACGCCGACGGCGACGACCCCGACGATCTGGCCGCCGCCGCCAGTGACGCCGTCGAGACGACGCGCGAGACCCGACGACCGGCGCTGCTGCACGTGCGCACGGTCCGCTACCTCGGCCACGCGGGAACCGACGTCGAGAGCGGCTACCGCCGTTCCGCGGAGATCGAAGCCGACCTGGACCGGGACCCACTGCTGGCGTTGGCCCGGCGGATCAGCGGACCGGACCTCGCAAGCCGTTACGACGAAATAGCGACGACGGTCAGGGGATTGGCCGACGAGCTGCAGGATGCTGTTCGGCTCGACTCGGCGTTCGAGATCGCCGAGCCGTTGCGTGCACCGGAGGCCGCCGAACTCGCGGCCGGCAATCCGTTCGTCGCCGGCAGCGGCGAGCGCGAACGGGTCTTCGCCGGACGCCTGCCCGAGCGGTCCGGACCGCTGACCCTGGCGCAGTCGATCAACGCGACGCTGAGCGACGCCCTTGCTGCGCATCCGGAGCTGTTCGTGTTCGGCGAGGACGTCGGCCGCAAGGGCGGGGTGTACGGCGTCACCCGCGGGTTGCAGCAGCGCTTCCGGTTGGCTCGCGTCTTCGACACCCTGCTCGACGAGCAGTCGATCCTCGGCCTCGCGCTCGGCCTCGGTGTGAGCGGGCTGCTTCCCGTTCCCGAGATCCAGTACCTGGCCTACCTGCACAACGCCGAGGACCAACTGCGCGGCGAAGCAGCCAGCCTGCGCTTCTTCTCCGGCGGCGCCTTCACCAACCCGATGGTGGTGCGCATCGCCGGCCTGGCCTACCAGCGGGGCTTCGGCGGCCATTTCCACAATGACAACTCACTGGCCGTGCTGCGCGACATCCCCGGACTGCTGATAGCGGTGCCCAGCCGCCCCGAGGACGCGGCCCCGTTGTTGCGCACCTGTCTGCAGGCGGCGCTGCACAACGGCAGCGTCTGTGCATTCATCGAGCCGATCGCGCTCTACCACGAGCGGGACCTGCACCAGCCCGGCGATCGAGGTTGGCTGGGCGACTACTCGAGCTTCACCAGCGAGCCGCTCCTCGGGCGCGGCCGGACGCACGGAAGCGGCGAGGATCTCACGATCATCACGTTCGGCAACGGACTGCGGATGAGTCTGCGCGTTGCGGCCCGACTCGCGGCCGACGGCATCGACGCTCGGGTACTGGACCTGCGCTGGATCAACCCGTTGCCCGTCGAGGACATCGTCCGCGAGGCGGCGGCGACCGGGCGGGTACTCGTCGCTGACGAGACGCGGCACTCCGGGGGGGTCGGCGAGGGCATCGTGGCCGCGCTGGTCGAGCACGGCTTCACCGGTTCGATCGCCCGCGTCGCCGCCGCCGACAGCTTCATTCCGCTCGGCGAGGCCGCCTACGCCGTGCTGCTCAGCGAGGAGGACATCGACCGCGCCGCCCGCAAGCTGGCCGAACGGGGTTGACCGTCTTCGATGGCGGCGCGACCCCGGGTCGATCGTGCGGCGGTTTGGAAGCGATTTCAGCGCGGTGTTAGCTGGGTCACGCCCCGCTACACTGCCGACCGACCCGATCAAAGATGCGCGATAATAGCCCTTATGAAGTCAACTGCCAAGATCCAGAAAAGAAATCGCCTCGCTGCCGTCCTGAGCGACGTGCGCTACGCCCAGCGGCGTTTGGACGCCATCAACCGGCCTTGGGTGCTCGCTCGGCCGCCGAAGTAAGGTCCCGCGGTCTCCCGGGACCAGCCGCCTGAACGAACTTCGGCCGGTCGGACGACACTGGACGAAGCGACGAAGGAGCGAAGATGGCCCCGCTTGACCCTGAAGAGCTATATGAACTCGATCCGGACCGGCCGGAACTGAGTCACGTGACCATGCTGCAGGCGCTCGACGGCTTCGTCGACGCCGGCTCGACGGTCAAATTGATCCGTGATCACCTCCGCTCGGGTGAGGCGCCGCGCGTGCTCGCCCGCTTCGACGTCGATCAGCTCCACGACTACCGGGCCCGGCGACCGGTCATGAGTTTCGACCGGGATCACTGGTCCGGCGTCGAGTCACCAGAACTCACGATCCAGCTACTGCACGACGCCGAGGGCGTGCCGTTTCTCCTGCTCGCCGGGCCTGAGCCGGACGCTCAGTGGGAACGATTCGTCGCCGCCGTCCGCATCCTGGTCGGGCGACTCGGTGTCGGACTCACCGTCGGCTTCAACGCCTTCCCGATGGGGCTGCCCCACACCCGGCCGACCCGCGCGATCGTGCATGCCAGTCGCCCCGAACTGTTGGGCGACTACCAGCCCTGGCTCGGCCAGATTCTGGTTCCCGGCAGCGCCGGTCACCTGCTGGAGCTACGCCTGGGCGAGAGCGGTCACGATGCAATCGGCCTGGCCGCGCCCGTGCCGCCCTACGTCGCCGGCAGCGAATATCCCGCCGCCGCCGCGGCGCTCCTGCGCGAAACCGGCAAGCGCACCGGACTGCGCTTTGACCTGAACGACCTGGACGCGGCGGCCGCGCACACGCGCCTGGCCATCGACGAGCAGGTCGCGCAGAACGAGGAGGTGCAGGCCGTTGTGACCGTCCTCGAAGCCCAGTACGACGCCTACCAGCGCGGGCAGGGTCGCTCACTGCTGGCCGAGGAGGGCACGCTGCCCTCCGCCGACGAGCTCGGTGCCGAGCTCGAACGCTTCCTGGCTGATCAGGCCCGAGGCGACAACCCTCCGCAGTAGCGGGCGCGGCTACGTCGTCATGCCCGGAGTCAGTGATCAAATAGATAATCGAGTTATATAGATCCGTAATACAGTCGAACGAGTGACGGATCTCGCCCTGTCGCCGGAACAACTAGCGACCACGCAAGCGCTCGAACGAGTGATCACGTGGGCGCGCCGGCTCAAACCTCCGCACGGGATGCCCGCGACCAGCTTCACACGCTGGACAGCCTGGACTACGTCGGACCGTTGCGGATCAGTGAGCTGGCCGAACGAGAAGGACTGACCCAGCCCGGGATGACCGCGCTGATCAACCGCCTGGAGGCCGACGGCTTGGCCGTCCGCTCCCCCGACCCGACCGACGGGCGGGCTGCGCTGGTGTCGTTGACCGAGTCCGGCCGCGCCCGGGTGCACGCCTACCGAGCCGGACGGGCCCGCTTCATAGGTTCGCGACTGGCCGATCTCGCTGATGACCACCAGCGGGCGCTGCTCTCCGCGCTCCCAGCTCTGGCCGCTCTCACTGATGAGTTGCCGGTCACCCAGGCGGGTACCACCGTCACTGTCGAATCGAGCATTTCGCCATGATCAACACGTCGCCCTCCCACATCGATCCGGATTCCAGGCCCCGCCAAGACCACGTCGCCGCCGCCAACCCGTTCCGCCAACCCCGAGCCGTGTGGGCGGTGGCTTTCGCGTGCGTCGTGTCATTCATGGGCATCGGTTTGGTCGACCCGATCCTCAAAACCTTGGCCGGGCAGTTGCACGCCTCACCGTCACAGGTCGAGCTGCTGTTCACCAGCTACCTGGTCGTGACCGCCGTCGCGATGCTGGTCACGGGGTGGGTGTCGAGCCGCATCGGCGCCAAGCGCACTCTCATCGCCGGCCTCGTGCTCATCGTCGTCTTCGCCGCGCTCGCCGGCTCTTCCGGCAGCATTGGCGGAATCGTGGGATTCCGGGCCGGCTGGGGCCTGGGCAACGCGCTGTTCATCGCCACCTCGCTTGCCGTGATCGTGAGCTCCGCTTCGGGCGGATTCGCCGGCGCGATCATCCTCTACGAGACCGCGCTCGGCGTCGGGATCGCTCTCGGTCCGCTGGTTGGCGGGGTGCTGGGCAACATCAGTTGGCGGGGCCCGTTCTACGGCGTGTCCGTGCTCATGGGCATCGCCTTGCTGGCGACGATCTTCGTCCTGCCGCCGACCGCTCGCCCGAGCCATCGGCAGAAGCTGCGTGAGCCGTTGGCCGCGCTCAAGCATCGCAGCCTCGCGACGACGAGTATCACCGGATTGCTTTACAACTGGGGCTTTTTCACGATGCTCGGGTACTCGCCATTTCTCATGGGCATCAATAGCCCGATCCGGCTGGGCCTGGTGTTCTGCCTCTGGGGCGTGCTGGTCGCCATCTTCGCCATCTTCGCGGCACCGTGGCTGCAGCGACGTCTGGGTACGCCGCGCGCGCTGTACGGCAACTTCGTCCTGATGGGAATCGACCTCGCGATCATCGGAATCTTTCCGCACTCGCCGACGACCGTGGTCGTCGCCGTCATCATCTCCGGCGCGTTCATCGGCACGAACAACACGTTGGTGACCACCGCGGTCATGAGCATCGCGCCGGTCGAACGCCCGGTTGCTTCGGCCACCTACGGATTCGTTCGGTTCATCGGCGGCGGTCTGGCTCCCTTCGTCGCCGGGAAACTGGCCGAACACATCAATGCAAACCTGCCGTTCCTCATCGGTGCCGGCGCGGTCGTGCTGGCCGCCGTCGTCTTGAGCACAGTGCATCGAGCGCTGGACGCGGCCGATCGCGGCGAGATCGCCCAACCCGAACTGGACGAACTCGACCGCGTCGAGGACGCCGACCCGCTGCCCCAGGCACTGACGATCGGCAACACCGACTGAAGCGACGTGATTGCCCCGCCCGGCTTGGGTATCTCGCCGACGAGCGATCGCATCCGGCGGTCCGGCGAAGGCGACCATGGCCACCACGACGTCCTCGACCGACAGGCCGCGCGGTGCCGTCGCCGGTGACGCCCGGCCGCAGCGCGCCTCGCCCCTGCTGCACCGCGTCCGCGGGAACGTTCTCCTACTGCTGTGCGTGCTCTACGCGGTTCTGTATTTCGATCGGGTCAACATCGCAACGGCCGGGCCCAACGGACTTACCTCCGACCTGCACCTGAGCGCATTCCAGTTCGGTCTGGCCAGTTCGGCGTTCGCGCTGCCTTATGGCCTGCTCCAGGCCGGCGGAGGCGTGCTCGGCGACCGGTTCGGCGCCCGACGCACCCTCGTCGTGGTGGCCGGGCTGTGCGGGGCCTGCACCGTCTTGACCGGCCTGGCCGGCGGTCTGCTGTCGTTGTTGGCCGCCCGGTTCCTGCTCGGTGCGGCCGAAGGATCAGCCTTCCCGACCGCGACGCACGCCCTGTCGACCTGGTTGCCGGTCGATCGTCGGGGCTTCGCCCAGGGCATCGTGCACGCGGCCTCGCGTCTGTCGAACGCGCTCGCGCCGATCGTCGTCGCCGCCCTGATCTCGGTACCCGGATTCGGCTGGCGCGGTTCGTTCATCGTCGCCGGCGGTCTAGGGCTGATCTGGTCGCTGGCGTGGTGGATCTACTTCCGCGACCGGCCGAAGGAGCATCACGGCGTTGACACCCGCGAACTCGAGGAGCTGGGCCGACCACCTGTCGAGCGACCCGAGCCGACGCCCTGGCGTCTGCTCGTTCGTCGCGTCTGGCCCGTAACCCTGACCGACTTCTGCTATGGCTGGATGCTCTGGGTCTATCTGATCTGGATGCCTTCGTTCTTCTCGAAGCAATACGGGCTGGGGCTGCGCAAGTCGGCGCTGTTCACCACGATGACCCTGATCGGCGGAGTCTTCGGCGATTATCTCGGCGGGGCGCTGTGCGACGCCATCCTGCGGCGCACCGGAAATCTCCTGCGCTCCCGACGCGCCGGCCTGATAGTCGGGTTCAGCGGATCGGCACTATGCGTCCTACCGGTGTTGTTCGTGCACTCGCTCGCACTCGACACCGCCTGCCTCGCCGCCGCGTTCTTCTTCCTGGAACTGTGCAACTCGCCGCTCTGGGCGATTCCCATGGACATCGCACCGCGACACAGCGGCGCCGCCAGCGGACTGATGAACACCGGGTTCGGCGTCGCCGGTGTGATCGCGGCGCCGGTGTTCGGCTTCGTCGTCGATCGGGCCGGCTATCCGAGCGCGCTGGCGGTATCGGCAGTGCTGCTCGTGCTCGGTCTGCTCACGGTCCGACTGATCGACACCAGGCCGCTGCGTCATCCGGACGCGAGCCCGGCCGCGCCGGCCTGACCGGCGCTCAGCCTTGTCGACCGAGCCGGCCGCGGAACAGATCGGCCAGCCGCTCTTCCGGCAGCGGACGGGCGAACAGGTAGCCCTGGCCGAGGCCCGGTCCGAGGTCGAGCAGCATGTCGCGTTGGGCCGGCACCTCGATCCCCTCGGCCACCCAGCTGCTCGAACGCCGGGTTGACCATCAGGAACCGTCCGTCCGGGACGCTGCGGACGTACATGATGCCCTCGGTCGAGCCGAACAAGCCTTCGAGGTAATCGCTGGACGTGGCGCGATGCCCGACGCCGGCGACCGCATGGGGCGGGAACGCGCGGTGCGAGACGAGCACGGGTCGGGCCTCCAGGTGAGGGGCGCGCCCCGGATGCGCCCGGCACGCTGGCGCACTCACCATCGGCACGGCCGACGCGACCCTGAGCTGCCGGCAGTGGCCCAGAGGGGCCAAGGCAGGATGATCACCGTGACCTATCCGGAGCCGACC
>JAFAWL010000277.1 GCA_019241805.1 Actinomycetota bacterium | reverse complement strand
GGAAACGGAATCAGGCGGCGCTTCGTCGCCGACGTTCGTCAGCCAGCGCCGCCTGATCACGCCTGTACTTAGGCTCCGGCGGTCTGCTCGGCACCGGATCGGGATGCGGATCCGTCCGGCTGCGCGTCGTCGCGGACCAGGACGAGGCTGATCTTGCCGCGCTGGTCGATGTCGGTGATCTCCACCTGGAGTTTGTCCCCGACGTTGACGACGTCCTCGACCTTGGCGACTCGCTTGCCCTGGCCCAGCTTGCTGATGTGCAGCAGCCCGTCCTTGCCCGGCAGCAGTGAGACGAAAGCGCCGAAGGCGGCGGTCTTCACCACCGTGCCGAGGAAGCGCTCGCCCACCTTCGGCAGCTGCGGATTGGCGATCGCGTTGATGCGGTCCACCGCTGCCTGGGCGGACTGGCCGTCGGCGGCGCCGACGTAGATGGTGCCGTCGTCCTCGATCGTGATCTCGGCGCCGGTCTCGTCCTGGATGCTGTTGATCATCTGGCCCTTGGGTCCGATCACCTGGCCGATCTTGTCGACCGGGATGGTCACCACCGTGACCCGGGGCGCCAGCGGGCTCATCTCGTCCGGGCCGTCGATGGCCTCGGCCATGACGTCCAGGATGTGCAGGCGGGCGTCGCGGGCCTGACGCAGTGCCGTGGCCAGGACCTCGGAAGGGATCCCGTTCAGTTTGGTGTCCAGCTGCAGCGCCGTGACGAACTCGCGGGTGCCGGCGACCTTGAAGTCCATGTCGCCATAGGCGTCCTCGGCGCCGAGGATGTCGGTGAGCGCGACGTAGCGGGTCTCGCCGTCGACGGTGTCCGAGACGAGCCCCATCGCGATACCGGCCACCGGAGCGCGCAGCTGCACGCCTGCGTTGAGCAGGGCCAGCGTCGAGGCGCACACCGAGCCCATCGAGGTCGAGCCGTTCGAGCCCAGCGCCTCGGAGACCTGCCGGATGGCGTACGGGAACTCCTCGCGGGTGGGTAGCACCGGGATCAGGGCCCGCTCGGCCAGGGCGCCGTGGCCGATTTCGCGCCGCTTCGGCGAGCCGACCCGGCCGGTCTCACCGGTGGAGTACGGCGGGAAGTTGTAGTTGTGCATGTACCGCTTGGTGCGCTCGGGGGACAGCGTGTCGAGCTTCTGCTCCATGCCGAGCATGTTCAGCGTGGTGATGCCCAGGATCTGCGTCTCGCCGCGCTCGAACAGCGCCGAACCGTGCACCCGCGGCACCACCTGGACCTCCGCAGACAGCCGGCGGATATCGGTGATCCCACGCCCGTCGATGCGGACGCGGTCGCGCAGGATTCGCTGCCGCACCAGCTTCTTGGTCAGCGCCCGGAACGCCGGGCCGATCTCACCCTCGCGTCCCTCGAATTGCGGCGCCACCCGCTCCCGAGCGAGCGCCTTGACCCGGTCCAACTCGCTTTCCCGCTCTTGCTTGTCCGCGATCGTGAGCGCCTGCGCCAGCGGCTCGGTGACCGCGTCCCGAACTGCGGCCAGCAGGTCCTCGCCGTGGTCGGGAAAGACCGGGAACTCGGCCACCGGCTTCGCGGCCACCTTGGCCAGCTCGCTCTGCGCGCGGCACAGCTCGGCGATGAACGGCTTGGCTGCCTCCAGCCCGGCGGCGACGATCTCCTCGGTGGGGCTCGTCGCTCCGTCGGCCACCAGTCCGATGGCGTTCTCGGTGGCCTCGGCCTCCACCATCATGATCGCGACATCACCGGCCGCGGAGTCCGTGGCCGGCAGGACCCGACCGGCGACGACCATGTCGAACGTCGCGCGCTCGAGTTCGCTATGGGTGGGGAAGGCGACCCACTGTCCGTCGATGAGTGCGACCCGCACCCCGCCGATCGGTCCGCTGAACGGCAGGCCGGACAGCTGGGTGGACGCCGAGGCCGCGTTGATCGCGACGGCGTCGTACAGGTGCTCGGGGTCGAGGGACAGCACCGTGACGACGACCTGCACCTCATTGCGGAGTCCCGCGACGAACGACGGCCGCAGCGGACGGTCGATGAGCCGGCAGGTGAGGATCGCGTCCTCGCTGGGCCGGCCCTCCCGGCGGAAGAACGAGCCGGGGATGCGCCCGGCCGCATACATCCGCTCCTCGACGTCGACGGTGAGCGGGAAGAAGTCGAAGTGCTCCTTCGGCGCCTTGCTCGCCGTGGTGGCGGACAGCAACATGGTCTCGTCGTCGAGGTAGGCGACGACGGAGCCGGCGGCTTGCCGGGCTAGCCGTCCGGTCTCGAACCGGACGGTGCGGGTACCGAAGGTGCCGTTGTCGATCGTGGCGACAGCTTCGTGTACCTGTTCGTGGTCTGTCATGCAGACGTTCCTCTCGTACGCCGGCGGCAGTGTGCCGCCGCAGGTGTCGAACGCGCGCGACGTACGAGGGGTCACCCCTGGCGGGGCCGGTCTTCGATCGAAGCGTGCGGGCTATAGGGCTTTACCCGAATGCCCGCCCGCCACTACCGAGGACCGGCGTCCTCGGGTCGCGACGCCGACGCGATTCGCAACGCGTCCGACGACGTGGATGTGTGGTTGTTACCGGCGCAATCCGAGCCGCTCGATGATCGAGCGGTACCGGTTGATGTCGGTGCGGGCCAGGTAGTTGAGCAGTCGGCGCCGCTGGCCGACGAGCAGCAGGAGCCCG
>JAFAWL010000047.1 GCA_019241805.1 Actinomycetota bacterium | reverse complement strand
GATACCGCCGGAAGGGTCGATCGCGTGCACCTGCTCCGCCGTTGTGAGCAGGATCGTGTACTGGTTGATCGCCACTAATGGCCGGCCGTTGGTCGGTCGGGCGTTCGAGTCGAGTGTTCGATACCAGACCCGCTGACCGGTGCGGGTGTCGAGTGTGGTCATCTCGTCGCAGTTGCCGTTGTGATCGAACAACGCGATCGTCTTGCCGTCCTGCTCCGCGACCGAGCACACGCTGACGTCGGTGCGCGTATACCACCACAGGCGAGCACCGGTGGCCGCGTTTCGCCCGCTGACCGTGTGCTGGTCGTAGGTCACGACCGTGCCTTTGTAGTACGGCTCACCGATGGCGGTCGTGTCGTCGGAGCGCCAGGCCAGCGCCTGGGTGGCGGCGGGCGCACCGGACGGTAGTGCCGCCGCAGGAACGGCGGCGACGTGCAGGTGCGCGTGCGCGGCCTCGCCCCGCCGCAGGATGACGACCGCGAACGCCACCAGAGCGATCACGACGACGGCGACGACTGCGAAGTACCAACGCAGTTGCCGACGCATGCGAGCCCGGTAGCGCATGACCACGTCGCCAGTCGACGGCGGTTCGGGAGCGGCTGGCGCCAGAACGCCGGCGCTCGGTGTTGCGGCCCCGTCGTGCGCGTCGCCGGCCGCCGCGGAATCGGCGCCGGGATCGCTCATCCCGGCATTGTCGGTCACTCGGTCAAGCCGTCGATGAGGGCGGGGTGTCTGCACCGTTCACAGCGACTCCCGAGCCGTCGGTGGCTCGACTCCGGGGCCTTCGGCGGCGCCCGCACCGGCACGCCGACGTCGGCGCCGGGGCCGGCGGGGACCGGCGTCACCGATCGATTCGGCCGACGCCGCGTCCGTGTCGCTGCCGGCGGTTTCGCCGCGCGCGGTCTGCTCGCCCGATACCGGCTGACCCGCACGGGTTCGGCGGCGCGACCGGGGATTGCGGCCACCGTCCCGTCCGCTCTCGCGGCCGGTCTCGCCTCCGCCATCGCGGCCAGCCTCTCGTCCGCCGTCGCGAGCACCTTCTCGCCCGCCGTCGCGCGCACCATCCCGTCCGCCGGCCCGGGCGCCGTCACGACCCCCGGTCCGGCGCGTGGGCCGCCGTTCGTCTCGGCCGCCGAGCTTCTCGATCTCCTCCGCGTCGAGCCCCGCCCGCGTTCGTTCAGCGCGGGGAAGCGTTCCGGTCGCGGTGTCGGGGATGTTGAGCTCGAGTCGCAAGTGCGGTGAGGTCGAGTACGTCTCCGGCGGCTCGTGGAAGGGCAGCTCGAGCGCGTCGCAGGTCAGCTTCCACCGGGGTACGTCGTCCCAGTCGACCAGCGTGATCGCGGTCCCTGACTTACCGGCCCGGGCCGTGCGTCCGATGCGATGCACGTAGGTCTTCTCGTCCTCGGGCGCCTGGTAATTGATGACGTGAGTGACGTCGTCGACGTCCAGGCCCCGCGCCGCCACGTCCGTGGCGACGAGGACGTCCACCTTGCCGCTCCGAAACGCGCGCAGCGCCTGTTCGCGCGCTCCCTGACCGAGGTCGCCGTGCACGGCCGCGGCGGCGAACCCGCGCTCGACGAGATCCTCGGCCACCCGGGCGGCCGTTCGCTTGGTGCGCGTGAAGATCATCGTGAGGCCCCGGCCGTTCGCCTGGAGCACCCGGGCGAGCAGCTCGGGCTTATCGAGGTTGTGCGCCCGGTAGGCATACTGGTCGACGTGTTCGGTGCTGGCCAGGTCCTCGCCGTGCTCGGCCCGGATCTGTAGCGGCTGGTTCAAGAACTGCCGGGCGAGCGAGACGATCGGGCCCGGCATCGTCGCGGAGAACAGCATCGTCTGACGTTGTGCCGGCAGCATCCCGAGCAGCTTTTCGATGTCCGGCAGGAAGCCGAGATCGAGCATCTCGTCGGCTTCGTCGAGGACCAACGCGCGGACGGCGCCGAGCACGAGCCGACCTTGCTGGGCCAGATCCAGCAGTCGACCGGGCGTGCCGACCACGACATCGACACCTCGCCGCAGAGCTTCGATCTGCGGCTCGTAGGCGCGACCGCCGTAGATGCTCAGCACGCGCGCGCCCAGCCGTTTGCCGGCTGCCGACAGGTCACCGGCAACCTGCACGGCCAGCTCCCGGGTCGGCGCCACGACGAGGGCTTGGGGGGCGCTGCCGGCCTCGCCGGTTCGTTCGAGCCGGTTGAGCAGCGGCACGCCGAAACCCAGCGTCTTGCCGGTCCCGGTGCGGGCCTGTCCGATGAGGTCGCGCCCGGCCAGGGCCACCGGGAGGGTCAGCTCTTGGATGGCGAAGGTGTGCGTGATTCCGACGTCGGCGAGGGCCTGCACGATCTCAGGTCGCACCGGGAAGTCGGCGAAGCTCGGGCTGTCCGGTCGCACCGGCGCGCGGGCGGCCAGCGGATCGGCGTCCGCCGGCGGTTCGGCGGCCACCACCTCGACGTCGTCAGCCACTGCTGACCCCTGGTCGGTCGCGCTGTCGGCCGGTGAAGTCTGCGCCGCTGAATTGATCGGTCTGTCGCTGCTTGCTGCCACGTATCGTCCTCGAGTCGGTGCGCCGACCGGCTCGTGCTCTCGCTGCTGGCGCCTGCGACCACGGGTGCGGGGAGACGGGAAACGGGCGAACGGGTCAACGCGAAGATGCGTACTGCCGACCGCCAGCCTAGCGAAGAAGGGCGGCTACTCTGCGCGCGTGGCCGTCTCGCCGTCCGATCCCGCTTCTGCCAGCCCCCCGGCCGCGCCTTCGAGCTCGGCTGACGCCAGCGCGGCGCCGCCCGATCCGCAGGCGATCGTCGACCTGCTCGGCGCCCTGGCCTATGGCGAGCTGACCGCGTTCGACCGGCTGGCCGCCGACGCCCGGCTGGCCCCTTCCGTCTCCGGCCGC
>JAFAWL010000355.1 GCA_019241805.1 Actinomycetota bacterium | reverse complement strand
CCGGACCACCTGCAGTAGCCAGGAGCCCGTTTATCGAGGCCGCGCGGACCTCGTTAGGCGGATATCGCCTGCCGCGGGCGCTGTTTGGCCTGCGGTCGGCTCGCGTGTCCCCCAGTCCGCGCAAACGAGGCGCTGCGGTGATCAACGGCCGCGTGCGCGCCCCGAACGTCAGCGTGGGAGCGGTCGGCGTCAGAGCTTCTGGGCAGCTCGACGTCGGCGGTCCTGGATGGTGCTTTCGGAGACGGCTTCGAGCAGGTCGCGGAGCTCGTCAGCTTGCAGGGTTGGCTTGACTTGGCCTGCGATTCGTAAGTGGGCGCCGCCGACGAGCAGGACGGCGAGTGCGTCGACGTCGGTCTGCAGGGGAATCCGGCCGAGGCCGCGTTCTGCGGTGAGGTAGGCGGCGATCATCTTGGTGATCTCGGTCGTTAGCGGGAGTCCGGTTGGGGTGGTGAGTCGCAGGCGCGTCAGTAGTTCGCGTCGTGAGCAGACGAGGGTGATGATGTTCACGGCGGTGGGGTCCAGTACGGCGGTGAGCGCGCGGGCGAGGTTGTCGGCGACAGTTGCGTTGCCGGCGGCCGCGCGTAGGTCACGAGCGGGGGCGTCGAGCCGCTCGAGGTGGCTCAGCACGAACGCCGCCAAGAACCCGTCGAAGTCGGGGAAGTGCCGGTGCAGGATCCCCTTCGCGACCCCGGCCTGGGTGGTGACGGCTCGGCTGGTGAGCGCGTCTGGCCCGTCGCGCACAAGGACGCTCTCGGCCGCCGTGAAGAGCTGGTCGCGGATGTCGCGGATCGGGACTCCGGTCGGCATGTCGTGAGGGGTATCGGGCGGCGCGAGTTGCCGGGTGGGCATGTGCCCACCTATAGTGGGCACATGCCCACTATACCCGCGCGGTCCGGGGATCCACACCGAGCGCGGGAGGCGGCGGAGTCGTTCGGAGCTGACCCGGCGAGCTATCACCGCACGCGGCCTCGCTACCCGCAAGAACTGGTCGACGCGGTCCTCGCCCGCACGGCCGGCCGTGAGTTCCTTGACGTCGGCATCGGCACCGGCGTCTCGGCGGACCCGTTCCGGGCGACCGGCTGCCGGGTGCTCGGCGTGGAGGTCGATCCGCGGATGGCGCAGTTCGCCCGCCAGCGCGGCTTTGAGGTCGAGATCGCAAGGTTCGAGGATTGGGACCCGGCAGGACGCCCGTTCGACACGATCATCGCCGGGACCACATGGCACTGGGTCGATCCGCACGCGGGAGCGGCCAAGGCCGCCGCGGCGCTGCGAGCATATGGGCAGATCGCGCTGTTCTGGAACGTGGCGCGGCCACCCATCGAGTTGGCCCGCGCATTCTCGACCGTCTACCAGCGCGTCCTGCCGGCGACGCCGTTCGCCACTCCGGCCACCGATCCGCTTACCACCTACAGCCCGATCCTCACTAACACGGTCGACGGGCTTCGCGAGGCCGGAGCGTTCACCGAACCGGAGCGCTGGCAGTTCGATTGGGAGCGCGACTACACACGCGAGCAATGGCTCGAGCAGGTGCCGACCTTCGGTGGCCACAGCAGGTTCCCACCAGCAAAGCTCGACGAACTGTTGGCGGGAATCGCAGCAGCGATCGACGCGGCCGGGGGCAGCTTCACGATGCCCTATGCCACGGTGGCCATCACCGCCAGCCGACGACCCGGCCAAGACTGAAAGCCCCACCGGGCGCCAAACCGCGAGCAAGCAAACAGACCCAGCGCTACCGGCGGGCCTGCTCCACGCGCCAATAGCGATGCCGCCGCGCTGCCGGGAGTCACGCGAGGCTCGCCGCTCGGCCTCCGGTCGTGCGCTCGCCTGCAGGTCGTCATCGCCAACCCAGTTGCCGCGCCGGCCGAGCTGTGCCAGCGCCGGCGACATCGGGAGCCATCGGGACCGCGCGGACCAATTACAGGGCCATCACAATGCCGCCGGCAGGATTCGAACCTGCGACCCTCGGATTAAAAGATGCCCATATGCAGGGTAATTGCCGCAAATGCGGGCGATTCTCTCTAGATAGCGCGGGTTAGAGCCGGTCAGAATTGCCGAGTTCGGGACATATCTGGGGACACGTCGTAAGCGCGCTGCCGTACCCTCG
>JAFAWL010000306.1 GCA_019241805.1 Actinomycetota bacterium | reverse complement strand
AACCGCTTGGCCAACTTCGACGACGCCAACCTGCGTCGCTCGGCGCGGGCAGCGGTCGCGGCCGGCGCGCGGGTCGAGCGCGCTCTGGAGATCCTGGGTGAGGAGGCGCCGGAGCACCTGTTGCAGGCCGGACAGCTGCGCCTGGCCCACAAGCAGGCGTCGCTGGAGGAGCTCGGTGCGCTCTCGGACCCGCCGATGACCAAAGACGCGGTCGCCGGCCGGATTCGTCGGTTGTTGGCGATGGCCGACAAGCGGGCTGGTCAGCTCGGCGTGCCCGACACCGAATCCGCGGTGACCCAGGAGATGCTGGCCCCCTGACCGCTGCGAGGTTCTGACGACGGTTGCAGTCGCACGCCGATCGAGGGGATAGGGTTTCCAGCGGGCCCGCACCGTCGCAGGGCTCGCCCTAGCTGTCCACGCACCGAGGAGCGACTCCCAGTGACCGTACGCGTCGGGATCAACGGATTCGGCCGCATCGGCCGAAACTTCTTCCGGGCGGCGACGGCCGCCGGTTCGGACATCGAATTGGTCGCCGCGAACGACTTGGGCGACGTCGCGACGATGGCGCATCTGCTCAAATACGACAGCATCCTGGGCCGTTTCCCGGAGCCCGTCGAGGTCACCGGTGACGGTATCCGCGTCGGGGAGCACACCATCAAGATCCTGGCCGAGCGTGACCCGGCCAACCTGCCCTGGGGTGAGCTCGGGGTCGACGTGGTCATCGAGTCGACCGGGTTCTTCACCAAGGCGGCCGACGCGCGCAAGCATGTCGACGCGGGCGGCGCCAAAAAGGTGATCATCTCCGCGCCCGCCACCGACGAGGACGTCACGATCGTGATGGGCGTCAACGACGGCAGCTACGACCCGGCCGCGCACACGATCATCTCCAACGCGTCGTGCACGACCAACTGCCTGGGGCCACTGGCCAAGGTGCTCGACGACGCATTCGGCGTCGAGCGTGGGCTGATGACTACGATCCATGCCTACACGCAGGATCAGAACTTGCAGGACGGGCCGCATAAGGACCTGCGCCGGGCCCGGGCCGCCGCATTGAACATCGTGCCGACCTCGACCGGCGCGGCGAAGGCCATCGGTCTGGTGCTGCCGAACCTCAGAGGCAAGCTCGACGGATACGCGCTGCGTGTCCCGGTACCGACGGGATCGGCCACCGATCTCACGGTGACCGTCGCTCGCGAGGCGAGTGTCGAGGAGGTCAAGGCGGCCTACAAGGCGGCGGCCGACGGTCCGTTCAAGGGCATTCTCACCTACACCGAGGATCCGATCGTCAGCAGTGACATCGTCACCGATCCCTCCTCCTGCATCTTCGACGCCGGTCTGACCAAGGTCATCGGCGACCAGATCAAGGTCGTGGGCTGGTACGACAACGAATGGGGTTACTCGAACCGACTGGTCGATCTGACCGCCCTCGTGGGTTCGACTCTCTAACCCATGCGCAGCCTCGACGACCTGCTGCGCCATGGAGTCAAGGGTCGACGCGTTCTGGTTCGATCCGACCTGAACGTGCCCTTGACCAAGACCGACCCGCCGGCGGTCTCGGACGACCTACGCGTGCGCGCGTCCTTACCGGTCATCACCAGACTGCTCGACCACGGCGCGCGAGTGATCGTCGCGGCTCACCTCGGGCGACCCGAAGGCGAACCGGACGCGAGGTACTCACTGAGTCCGGTGGCCGATCGGCTGGCCCAACTTCTGGGTCGACCGGTCGAGTTCGCGCTCGACACGGTCGGTGAGAGTGCGCGACTGCTCGCGAACGAGCTCGGCGACGGCGAACTGCTGCTGCTGGAGAACGTGCGCTTCAACCCGGGCGAGACCAGCAAGGACGAAACCGCGCGCGGCGAGTTCGCCCGGTGCCTGGCGATGCTGACCGGCGGAGAGGACGAGGGCGGCGCGTTCGTCGAGGACGCGTTCGGAGCCGTGCACCGGAAGCACGCCTCGGTTTATGACGTCGCCAAGCTGCTGCCCCATTACGGCGGTGACCTGGTTCGCGACGAGGTGTCGGTGCTCAAGGCGCTGACCGGCAAGCCCGAGCGGCCCTACGTCGTGGTGCTCGGCGGGAGCAAGGTCAGCGACAAGCTTGCGGTGATCAACTCATTGCTACCCAAGGTCGACCGGCTGCTCGTCGGTGGCGGGATGTGCTTCACGTTCCTGGCTGCGCAGGGTCACGAGGTCGGCGATTCGCTGCTCGAGGCCGACCAGATCGAGACCTGCCGCGGCTTCCTGGCCCAGAACGGCCACAAAATCGTGCTACCGACCGACATCGTCGTGGCGAGCGACGTCAGCGCCGACGCCGAACCGAGGACGGTCGCGGCCGACGCGATCCCGTCCGGCATGAAGGGCCTCGACATCGGTCCGCGCACCGTCGCCGCGTTTGCCGAGGTGCTCGGCTCGGCCCGCACGGTGTTCTGGAACGGACCGATGGGTGTGTTCGAGCTGGCTCCCTTCGCCGCCGGGACGAAGGGCGTGGCCCAGGCGGTGGCGGCCGTGTCCGGCCTCAGCGTCGTGGGCGGCGGCGACTCGGCTGCGGCGGTGCGTGCGCTCCACCTCGACGGCAACGCCTTCGGCCATATCTCGACCGGCGGCGGTGCGTCGCTGGAATACCTGGAGGGCAAGACCCTTCCCGGCGTAGCGGTTCTCGAGGAGGAGTGATTCTTTGGCCCGCAAGCCGCTGATCGCCGGCAATTGGAAGATGAACCTCAATCACCTGGAAGGGATCGCGCTCACCCAGAAGATCGCCTTCACCCTCAACGAGAGGGTGTTGAACGCCGTCGAGGTGGTCGTCCTCCCGCCGTTCGTCGATCTTCGTAGTGTTCAGACCCTGGTCGACGGAGATCGGCTCTTGCTCGGCTACGGCGCGCAAGACGTCTCGCCGCACCCCGACGGCGCCTACACCGGCGACATCAGCGTCACCATGTTGGGCAAGCTCGGCTGCTCGTACGTCGTCGTCGGTCACTCGGAGCGCCGGCAATACCACCACGAGGACGACGCCTTGGTCAACGCGAAGACGAAGGCTGTGATCGCGGGCGGTATGATCCCGATCCTGTGCCTCGGCGAGACGTTGGACGTCCGCGAGGCGAGCGAGCACCTGCCGCACTGCACGGCCCAGCTGGACGGTGGTCTGGCCGGCCTCACCGCCGAGCAGGTGGCGTCGACGGTGATCGCATACGAACCGGTGTGGGCCATCGGAACCGGTCGCACGGCAACGCCCGCCGACGCTCAACAGGTCTGCGCAGCGGTTCGTGCGCGCGTCGCCGAGCGGTACTCGGGCGAGGTCGCCGAGCAGATCCGCATCCTCTACGGCGGCTCGGTCAAAGCGGCCAACGCGAGCGAGCTGCTGGCTCAGGCTGACGTCGACGGGGCCCTGGTCGGCGGGGCCAGCCTCGATGCGAACGAGTTCGCGGGCATCTGTGTGGCCGCCGCGCCAGGTCGCTGACGTGTCGAAGCGGCCGGACCGGCAAGCCTGTGGCACGGATCGGCAACGTTGGCCAGGTAGTCTGTGGCAGCACCTCAACCGATCTCGTCCGAAGGCAATCCGGTGATCCTGTTCCTGTCGATCGTGCTCATCGTCACGAGCCTGCTGCTCGTGGTGTTGGTGCTGCTGCATCGCGGCAAGGGCGGCGGACTGTCCTCGATGCTGGGTGGGTCGTTCTATTCGAGCCTGTCGGGATCCTCGGTCGTCGAGCGCAACCTCGACCGTCTGACGGTCATCGCCGGCGTGGTCTGGACGGTGTGCATCATCGGTCTTGGGCTTTTGTACAAGAACAGCTGAATACGGCAGGGCGAGGAGTCGACGTGGCAGGTGGCAGCGCAATTAGGGGTAGCCGTGTGGGCGCCGGCCCGATGGGCGAGAAGGAGCGCGGTGAGTCCGCGCCGCGGCAGCGCATCGCGTTCTACTGCGCGAACGGGCACGAGGTTCGCCCGGCCTTCGCGTTGGACGCGGTCGTGCCCGACACCTGGGACTGCCCTCGCTGCGGCCTGCCG
>JAFAWL010000153.1 GCA_019241805.1 Actinomycetota bacterium | reverse complement strand
TCCTACGTCGCCCAGTCCGCCCGCGGCGTTGGTCAGCCGGCGGTACCGCAGGCCCGCATCGATGAGTGCCGCACGATCATCGAGCGGTTCATGACCCGCTGGCGTGGTGAGCCCGACCCGGCCCACGTCCAAGCCGTCGACGCCTACTTCGTATCCGCGGCCGAACACGGCATGAACGCCTCGACGTTCACCGCGCGCGTGATCGCCTCGACCGGTGCCGATGTCGCTGCGGCGATCTCGGGTGCCGTCGGTGCGATGAGCGGGCCGCTGCACGGCGGTGCCCCGGCGCGGGTGCTGCCCATGATCGAGCAGGTCGAGAAGACCGGCGACGCCCGCAAGATCGTCACCGGCATCCTCGACCGAAACGAGCGCATGATGGGCTTCGGTCACCGCGTCTATCGAGCTGAGGACCCGCGCGCGCGGGTGCTGCGTCGGATCTGCAAGGAGCTCGGCGCGAGCCGGTACGAGGTCGCCGAAGCATTGGAGCAGGCGGCTCTGCAGGAGTTGCGCGAGCGCCGCCCCGACCGCTCGATCGAAACCAACGTCGAATTCTGGGCCGCGGTGATCCTCGACTTCGCCGAGGTACCGCCACACATGATGCCGGCGATGTTCACCTGTGCTCGCACCGCCGGGTGGGCCGCGCACATTCTCGAGCAGAAGCGCACGGGACGGCTGGTCCGCCCGTCAGCGCGCTACATCGGCCCCGACCCGCGCAAGCCGTCGGACGTCGAAGGCTGGGCTGACATCGCTCACGAGTGATGGCAGTCGCCGGACGGTTTCTGAACCACAGGTGACATAACCGCTTCGCCGATACGCAAGGATCTGCGGGTGACCGCGATCGAGATTCCGCCCGAGCTGCTACCCGCCGACGGGCGTTTCGGCTCGGGCCCGTCGAAGGTGCCTGCGTCGGCCCTGGCCGGCTTGGCCGAGCAAGGCCACTTGTTGGGCACGAGCCACCGGCAGGCCCCGGTCAAGACGCTCGTCGGCCGGGTGCGCGCCGGCTTGCGGGAGTTGTTCACGTTGCCGGAGGACTACGAGGTGGTCATGGGCAACGGCGGATCGACCGCGTTCTGGGATGCCGCGGCCTTCGGCTTGATCGAGGCGCGATCGGTCCATGCGGTCTGCGGGGAATTCTCGGCGAAGTTCGCAGCTGTTACCCGGTCCGCACCGTTCCTCGACGACCCGGTCGTCGTCGAGGGCGCCGTTGGTACGGCAGCGACGCTGACCGCTCTCGACGGCGCCGATGCCTACGCCTGGCCCCACAACGAGACGTCGACCGGCGTCGTGCTGCCGGTCGAGCGGATCGCCCCCGACGCGCTGATGCTCGTAGACGCAACCAGCGCCGCCGGCGGCGTCGAGGTCGACATTCGGGCCACCGACGTGTACTACTTCGCACCCCAGAAAGGCTTCGCGTCCGAGGGTGGCCTGTGGCTGGCCACGTTCTCGCCGGCGGCGGTGGCTCGCGTCGAGCAGATCAAGGCGAGCGGCCGATGGCTGCCGGCATCGCTTGACCTGACGATCGCGTTGGATAACAGCCGTAAGGATCAGACCTACAACACCCCGGCGATCGCGACCCTCTGGCTGATGGCCCACCAACTTGATTGGCTGCTCGCCAACGGTGGCCTGTCGTGGGCCGCGGCCCGGACGGCCGAGTCGGCCGCCCGGCTCTACACCTGGGCCGAGAGCCGACCGTTCACAACCCCGTTCGTCGTCGTACCGGAGCTGCGCAGCCCCGTCGTAGGCACGATCGACTTCGCGCAGGACATCGACGCGGCCGCGGTCGCGAAGGTGCTGCGCGCGAACGGCGTCGTCGACACAGAGCCTTACCGGGCGTTGGGCCGCAACCAGTTGCGTATCGGCATGTATCCGGCGGTCGATCCCGACGACGTCGAGGCCCTGACCCGGTGCATCGATTACGTCGTCGAGCGCCTCTGACAGGCGCGTCGAACGCTTGCCGACCGGCGTGTGCTGACCGTCTGATCACGTCCGGCGAACTATCGTCGACCCATGCGAGAGCTGCGCTATGTCGGACCGGGTGACGATGCCGATCACGTCGTCATCGAGTCCGATGACGGGGACGAGCAGTTCAATCTGCACATCACCGACGATTTCCGGGCGCTGATCCGGTCGGATCTACCGCGGCTGGCCGACATCCAGAGCGAGCCGGTCGAGGTGTCGCTGCGCCCGCGCGAGATCCAGATGCGAGTGCGCGCGGGTGAGTCTCCTCAGACGCTCGCCGACGAGGCCGGCGTGGCGATCGAGCGGGTACTTCGCTTCGCTACGCCTGTGTTGGAGGAGCGGGCACGAATCACGAACGAGGCCCGTCGTGGCCGGGCGCGCCGAGTTTCGGGGGCCGACGGTCAGATGGTCGACTTCGGTGAATCGGTCGATACCCGCTTTGCCGCGCACGGCATCGAGCCGAGCTCCGTGGAGTGGGACTCGGCCCGCCGCGACGACGGTGTGTGGGTGGTCTCGGCGAGCTGGCAGGGCGGCGAATCCCGCCGCGTCGCCCGATGGGCGTTCGCTCTGGGCCAGCGACTGATCACGCCGATGGATGAGACCGCGGCTGACCTGCTTTCGGATCGGCCGATCCGCCCGATCGTCCACATCGTGCCGGAGTTCGTGGCGCCCTCGAACGGCGTGACACCGGACGAGCAAACCGGCCCGCTGCCCAACGCCGCGCGCGACGCGTTCTTCGATCAACACGCGCACGCCACGGACTCTCCGTCGAACGCATCGTCACTGGCGCCGTCGAACCCGCCGCCGATCGCGCGCGTGCTCAACGTCGGCCGGCCGCCGAACATCAGTCGCCCGGCGCCGGAGGCGGCCAACGGCCATGCGCCGGAGGCGGCCAACGGCCACGCGCCGGAGGCGCCTCAAAACCACGCGCCCGAAGCCTCGGCAGGCCATGCGCCGCAGGCGTCGGGTGAGGACGCGTCAGACGCCCAGAACGGCAACCTGCCGACCGCGCAGCCGAATAGCTATCCGGCGGCCGGGCACTCCGACGAAGCCGATACCGACACGCCTGCGTTACCGCTGCGCTTGGCCGATCCGGTGCCCGGCGTTGAGTACCCCACGCCCCGTCCGGCTGAGACTGACGAGCAAAAGGCCGAGCGGGCCCGTATCCCGTCGTGGGACGACATCCTGCTGGGCGTGCGCCGCAAGCGCGACTAAGTGCGCGGTCCGGTGGTCAGTCGCTGACCCGAACGCCGCGCCAGAACGCCACCCGGCCGGCGATCTTCTTTGCCGCGCGTTTCGGCGTCGGGTAGTACCAGACCGCGTCGGGATTGCTCCGGCCGTCGACGTCAAGCGTGTAGTACGACGCCGTTCCCTTCCACGGGCACACGGTATGCGTGTCGGAATCGCGCAACAGTTCGGTGCGGACCGAGTCGAGCGGGAAATAGTGATTTCTCTCGACGACAACCGTGTCATCACTTTCGGCGACAACGGTGCCGTTCCACGTTGCTCGGGGCATGATCTCCTGTCGTGGGTCTTAGCGGCGCCGGCCCTCCATGGCGAGCAGGTCGCCCTGCATGCCGGGCGAAGCGGTCCGCAACACGCGTTCGAACTCGGCGAGGTTTCGCCGCTCACGACGACGGTCGCGAAGATTAGAACGGTAACGGGTCAACATGGCGTCCTCCTTGGACACACTTCGGCAATCTGTACAACCAGTCCGGTCCGCGATTGATTCCGTCCGGCGCGATCTGAGTTCGATGCTGGCCGATGACGAGCGCCGCCCAGGTCGGCTGATCGGCTGATCGACCGGCTGATCGTCGCGTCGTCCGGCGCGGGTGGCAACTGAAAAATGGATTCGCCCGCGGGCCGCGAGCCGCCGTACCGTCGATGAATGTGACGGACGGCCACCTCAACGGCGAGGGCGCCGAGCAGAATTCGCTCGGATCGCTTCGCCGTCTGCTCCCCTGGGCGCGCCCGCACAAAAAGGCGATCACCGTCATGATCGTGGCGGCGTGCGGCGCGCTGATCGCTCAGTCACTTGTTCCGTTGGTGATCGGTTGGGTGGTTGACGGGCCGATCCGGCACCACGACACCGCCCAGTTGTGGCCCTTGGCCGGCATGGCCCTCGTGTTCGGGCTGGCCGAGGCGGTGCTGTTCTTCATCCGGCGCTACGCCATGGCCGGCTCCGCGCTCGCGGTCGAGACCGACCTGCGCCGCGACGTGTTCGCCCACCTGCAGCGGCTGCCGGTGGCCTTTCACGATCAATGGCCCTCGGGCCAGTTGCTCAGCCGACTCACCACCGACCTGTCGACGGTGCGCCGGTTCATCGGCTTCGCGTTCGTCTTCCTGATCGCAAACACCGTCACGATCTTGGTCGTGCTCGCCCTGCTCCTGCAGCTGGAACCGCTGCTCGGCCTCTGTGTTCTAATCGCGATCACCCCGCTCGCGGTCATGACCCGACGCTTCGAGCTTCGATACCGCGGCGAGGCCCGGCGCGCCCAGGACCTCACCGGCGATCTGGCGACCGAGGTCGAGGAATCCGCCCTGGGTGTTCGAGTGATCAAGTCCTATGGACGCCGCCCGCAGATGCTGGCCGCGTTCACGCGCGGCGCGCAAACCCTGCGATCAGCGGAGCTGGCCAAAGTGAGCACCCTGGCTCGCTTCTGGGGCGTTCTCGAGGGGCACCCCCAACTGTTGCTCGCCGGCGTGACGTGCGGAGGCGTGCTGGCAACCGTGCACGGCGCGCTCAGCCTCGGTCAGTTGGTGGCGTTCCTCACGCTCTACCTCCGGCTGGTGTGGCCGATCATCACTCTGGGCTGGCTGCTCGCGTTGACCCAAGAGACCGCGAGCGCCAGTCAGCGCATCTTCGAGGTGCTCGACACCGATCCGTCCATCACCGATCCCGCGGTGCCGGGCCCGGCGCGCATCGAGCGGGCCGACGTCCGCTTCGAGAACGTCCGGTTCCACTTCCCGGATGCGACCTCCGACGTGCTGCGCGGGATCGATCTGGCCATCGAGGACGGCGAGACGATGGCGCTGGTCGGCGCCACCGGGTCGGGCAAGACCGCGCTCACCGCGCTCGTCCCGCGCCTGTTCGACGTCACCGGCGGTCGGCTACTCATCGGCGGGGTCGACGTGCGCGTTCTCCCACTCGCGGTCGTACGAAACCACGTCGCGACCGCGTTCGAAGAAGCCACTCTGTTCTCGGCCAGCGTGCGTGAAAACCTCACGATGGGCCGGCCGGGCATCACCGACGCCGACGTAACCGACGCGGTGGATGTTGCCCGAGCCGCATTCGTCTACGAGCTACCGCACGGTCTCGACACGCGCGTGGGCGAGCAGGGCCTGGCCCTTTCCGGCGGTCAGCGCCAGCGGCTGGCGCTGGCCCGCGCGCTATTGGGTCGTCCGCGCGTGCTCGTCCTCGACGATCCCCTTTCGGCGCTTGACGTGCACACGGAGGAGCTGGTCGAGCGAGGCCTTCGCCGCGTGTTGGGCTCGACGACGGCGTTGTTGGTCGCTCATCGCCCCTCCACCGCGTTGCTGGCCGACCGGGTGGCGCTGCTGCGCGACGGGCGGATCGCCGCCGTGGGCACCCATCGCGAGCTGTTGGCCGGGGTTCCGCGATACCGCGAGCTGTTGGCCCAGGAGTCTGAGCTCTCGCCGAGCTCGCCGGGCGGAACCCGATGAGCGAACCGGACGACATCGAACCCGACGACTACATCGAACCCGACGACTACATCGAACCGGAAAACACCGGTCCAGACGTCCATACCGATGCCGGGACCGGTTGGCGCGGACGGCTGCCCGCCGACACCGCGGCCGCTCGGTTGGAAGCGGAAGCTCTGCCGGTGGTGGGTCGCCCCCGGCTGCACGACGACGCCCGGCATCTGCTGCGCGAGCTGGTTCGACCGCACCGGAAGGCGATCACAGGCGTATTCGCGGCCTGCCTCGTCTCGGTCGCCGCGACCCTGGCCGGTCCCTGGCTGATCGGCGTCGCGATCGATTCCGCCCTGCCCGCGGCCCAGCACGGCCACTACGGGACCCTCGTCTGGATCACGGCCGCGCTCGCGGTCTCGGCCGTCGTCTCCGGCGTCCTGCGCGGAGTCTTCGTCAGCATCTCGGGCCAGATCGGGCAGGCGATGCTGTTCGACGTCCGGCGACGGTTGTTCGATCATGTACAGGCGTTGTCGGTGTCGTTCCACGAGCGGTTCACGTCCGGCCGGGTGATCTCCCGGCTGACCTCCGACATCGACACCCTCAACGAGCTGCTGGAAGCGGGAATCGACGGACTGCTTACGGCCGCACTCACCATCTTGGCCATCCTGGTCGTCCTGTTCGTCCTCGACCCGTTTCTCGCCTTGATCGCTCTTGCATCATTGCTGCCGTTGTGGCTGCTCTACCGGTGGTTCTCGAGCCGGGCGACCGAGGCCTTCCGACGCACCCGCGAAACCATCGCGGTACTTATCGTGAACATCGTCGAGAACTTCAACGGAATACGCGCGGTGCAGGGATTCCATCGCGAGGAGCGAAACGATCGCATCTTCGCTCGCCTCAACGGTGACTATCGCGAAGCAAATGCTGGCGCATTCCGATTGCATGCAATCTTCATCCCCGGTACGTCGCTGATCGGAAATGTCGCCACGGTCGCCGTGCTGTTGGTCGGCGGCTATCGAGTCACCGACGGCAACCTCGAATTGGGCGTGCTCACGTCCTTTCTGCTTTACCTTCGGCAGTTCTTCGCTCCGATGGAAGACGTCGCGGTCTTCTACAACTCGCTGCAATCGGCGTCGGCCGCGCTGGAAAAGATCGCGTCGGTGTTGGCCGAGCCGCCGTCGGTGCCTGAACCCGAACGACCGCGACCGCTGCCTGCTCCGGCACACGGTCGCGTGCGACTCGACGCCGTCGAGTTCTCGTATCGGGCCGAGCGCCCGGTGTTGCACGAGCTCGATCTCGACGTGCCGGCCGGCCAGACCGTGGCCCTGGTCGGCCAGACCGGCGCGGGCAAATCCACCATCGCCAAATTGATCGCGCGCTTCTACGATCCGACCACCGGCCGCGTCGAGATCGACGGCGTCGACGCGCGGGAACTCGCCGAAGCCGATCTACGGGCGGCCGTCATCATGATCACGCAGGACGGTTTTCTGTTCTCGGGCTCGGTCGCGGACAACATCCGCTTCGGCCGGCCGGCCGCCATCCGGTCGCAGGTCGAGGCCGCGGCCGCGGCCGTCGGTGCCGACGCATTCATCCATGACCTGCCCGAC
>JAFAWL010000034.1 GCA_019241805.1 Actinomycetota bacterium | reverse complement strand
GACGGTCGCCTGGCGATCTACAACCCGTGGTACCAGCTTCGGGCGCCGGCGTGAACGAGCAGGTGGAGGGCCTGCGCGATCAATACCGACAGCAGATCCTCGCCAGCATCGGGGGCTGGTCAGGGACGATCATTACCGCTGTTCCCACGGTCGTCTTCGTCGTGGTCAACACGATCGCCGGCCTGCGTTGGGCGATCCTGGCCGCCCTGAGCTCAGCCGTACTCCTCGCCGCCTATCGGCTCCTGCGCCGGCAACCGATCCAGCAGGCGCTGACCGGCCTCATCGGCGTCGTGGTCGCGTCGCTGATCGCCGCGCGCACCGGGCACGCGAAAGGCTATTTCCTGCTCGGTATCTGGAGCAGCTTCCTCTACGCCGGCGTATTCATCGCCTCGCTGGCCGCACGGCGACCGATAGTCGGGCTGCTGTGGGAATTTCTCGATCCGACGCCCGGCGAGCAGAAGTGGTACCGCCGCCGGCCCCTTCTGCTGGCCTACGACCTCGCGACCGCACTGGCCTCATTGATTTTCCTTTCCCGGGGCATCGTGCAGTTGGCACTGTTCAGGCACAACGACACCGGCTGGCTGGCCGTCGCCCGGATCCTGATGGGCTACCCGCTCTACGTCGCCACGATCGGCTTCGGGTTCTACGTCATCACCCGCGCACGCCGGCGTCTGGTCGCGGCGCACGAGGACGCGGGCCCGAGCGACATCGTCCCGGCCGAACCCAGCCGGCTCAACCCGGCGGATTGACCCTAACGGTGCCCGTCACTCGCCGGTTGTGATCCTGGCACCCGGGCTGCCGGAGAGCACCGCCTTGCGAATGGCGGGCTCCGACTCGGGCAAGGCGACGAACAACAGTTCGTCGGCCGGCTCCAGCGGCTCTTCCGGGCTCGGTGTGATGACCCGGTTTCCCCGCACGATCGCGACGAGGGCAGCGTCCTTGGGCAGGGCTAGCTCACGTACGGGACGCCGCGTGCAACCGGCGTCGTCCGGCAGCGTGATCTCGATGAGGTTGGCCTGGCCCTGCCGGATGCTGAACAGGCGCACCAGATCGCCGACCGCCACCGCCTCCTCGACGAGCGCGGCCAGCACGCGCGGCGTCGACACGGCGACGTCGACCCCCCACGCTTCGGTGAACAGCCATTCGTTGGCGGGGTGATTGATCCGGGCTACTACGCGGCGGACGGAGAACTCGGTCTTCGCGAGCAGTGAGACGACCAGGTTGACCTTGTCGTCGCCGGTCGCGCCGATAACGACCTCGTAGTTCTCCAGCGCCGCGTGCTCGAGGTTCTCCACCTCACAGGCGTCGGCAAGCAGCCATTCCGCCTCCGGGATCCGCTTCGGGGTGATTTTGGCGCCGTTCTTGTCGATGAGCAGCACGCGGTGGCCGTTCGCGATCAGCTCGCGCGCGATGGACCGGCCGACGGCGCCGGCCCCGGCGATGGCGACCCTCATTCGCTGCCCTCTCTCAATGCACGCTGTCGGGCGACGTCTCGGCGGCGGCTCGTAGGCCGTCGGTCAGTACGTCCGTGGACAGGACGAACAGCCGGTCGCCGGCCTGGATAACCGAAGACGCGGTCGGGAGTTCCCCGGAGCCGAAGCGGGTCATCAGGGCCACCCGCGTGCCGGTGGCCGATTCGAAGTCGGTGAGCCGGCGGCCGATCCAGCCCTCGTGAGGGATGACATGCATCATGGCCACGGAGCCGGACGGATCGCGCCAAACCTCGTCGGTGCTCTCACCAAGCACTGCCTTGAGGAGTCGGCTCGCGGTCCAGGGCACGGTCGCGATGGTGGGGATGCCCAGCCGCTCGTAGATCTCGGCTCGCTTCGAGTCGTAGATCCGCGCGACGACCTTCTGCACGCCGAATGTCTCGCGGGCGACCCGGGCGGCGATGATGTTGGAGTTGTCGCCGTTGCTCACGGCCGCAAAGGCGCTGGCTTCCTCGATGCCGGCCGCGATCAGTGTTTCCTGGTCGAAGCCCATTCCAGTGATCTGACGACCCTTGAACTCATCCCCGAGGCGCCGGAAGGCGGACGGATCCTGGTCGATGACGGCGACGCTGTGCTCGAGGCGCTCCAGATGGTGAGCCAGCGACGACCCCACCCGGCCGCAGCCCATCACGACGATGTGCACGCGCGGGACGCTACACACGGGGTCTGTGCGTTGTCGCGGCGGGACCACCGGGGCCGGTTCGGGCCTCGACCAGTGGCCCTTCGGGCCGCCGAGTACTGATCACACGCGCATCGGACGTATCCTCACGGCTCGTGGGCGTCATGACGCGGGTTGTCAAGCGACTTGTCATCGGCACGCCCGTAAGCACCGAACAGGCCGGCCACTCACTGCTACCGAAGCGGCTGGCGCTGCCGATCTTCGCCAGCGACGCGTTGTCGAGCGTGGCCTACGCGACGCAGG
>JAFAWL010000013.1 GCA_019241805.1 Actinomycetota bacterium | reverse complement strand
CGTGCTCGGCGCGCTCCTTGGGGTCGTTGACCAGTTCTTCGACCAGCTCGGCATCCCGCTCGGCCGTGTCGCCCCGTTTTCGCGTGCCGGCGATCGGATGGATCGTCGCCTCGCCAGCCTGCACGGTCACGAGCGCTTCTGGGCTGCACCCGACGATGTCCAGACCGTCCAGGCGCACGTAATACATGTACGGCGAAGGGTTGAGCGTGCGCAGCACACGGTAGACGTCGAGCGGATCGGCCGGTGTGCGAACCTCGAAGCGCTGACCCGGCAAGATCTGGAAGACCTCGCCCGCCTGAATCGCCTCGATGCTCTGCCGCACCGCCTGCTGATACTCCCCCGCCGGCGTCCGCGATTGCGGCTCCCCGGCCACCACGGTGTCGAGGGAGGCAACGGTCGAAGGCGCCGAGGTGGCCAACGCCTTGGCCATGCCGTCCAGCCGAGCCAACGCGGCGTCGTAGGCGTGGTCGAGTTCGGCGGCCGACATGTGCGGCCCGACCATCGCATTGGCGATGAGCACGACCGAACATTCATGGTGATCAAATGCCGCCAGGTCGCTGGTGAGCAGCATCGTCAGCTCGGGGAATCCGAGGTCGTCGACCGCCTTCTCGGGCAGATTTTCCAAGCGCCGCACGATGTCATAGGCGAGGTACCCGACGAAACCGCCCGTCAACGGTGGCAGGCCCGGCAGCCGCGGCCCGCGCATCGCCCGCCAGGCCGCGCCGAGCACCTCGAGCGGGTCCCCGCCACCGGGGACACCGGCCGGTACTTCCCCGCTCCAGACGGCTCGCCCGTCGACCGCCGAGAGCGACGCGACGGCGTTCACCCCGATGAACGACCAGCGCGAGAACGAGCGGCCCGGCTCAGCCGATTCCAGCAAGAACGTTCCGCTTCGGTCACCGGCCAACTTGCGATAGACACCCACGGGTGTCTCGCCGTCCGCGAACAGGGTTCGGGTGATCGGCACCATCCGGTGGGTCCGGGCCAGCTCACCCAGGTCGGCGCGAGTGATCATCAGCCGCTCACCGGAAGGAGTCTGGCGTCGAAGCAGGTGCGATCTCCGGTGTGGCAGGCGGCACCGACCTGGTCGACCTTGACGAGCAACGCATCGCCGTCGCAGTCCAAGGCGACGGATTTGACGAGCTGGATATGCCCCGAGGTTTCGCCTTTCACCCAGTACTGCTGCCGCGACCTCGACCAGTACGTCGCCCGGCCGGTCGTGAGAGTGCGATGCAGCGCCTCGTCGTCCATCCAGCCGACCATGAGCACCTCGTCGGTGTCGTACTGCTGCACGACCGCGGCCACGAGGCCGGCCGTGTCGCGCTTGAGTCGCGCGGCCACGGCCGGGTCGAGGGCGGATCCGGATCCTCTGCTCATGGCCTAATTCTGCCCTGAGCGACCAAACCGTTGGCTCAGTCGGCGGTCTGCACCAACGGCAGGTAGACCGAAACGGTGCTCCCGGTCTCGACGGAGCTGTCGAAGCGGATGTGGCCGCCGTGGGCCTCCACGATCGAGGCGACGATCGACAAGCCCAGTCCAGACCCGCCGCTCGTCCGCGCCCGGGAGGCATCGGAGCGCCAGAAACGCTCGAACACGTGCGCGACCTGTTCCGGGGCGAGGCCGGGCCCCGAATCGATCACCTGCAGCTGGGCCCAGCCGGCCGCCCGATCAGCGGTGACCCGGATCGGCGCGTCGGCGCGCGTGTGCACGGCCGCATTGGTCAGCAGATTGCGCACGATGCGCAGCAGCTGCCCGAAGTCACCCATCACCTCGATGCCCGGCTCGACCAGTGCTTCGATCGGACGGGTCGGATGGGCCGCGCGCACTCCGTCGACGGCCGTGTCGATCACCTCGTCGATGTCGACCAGTTCGTGTTGGATCGGCGCACCGCGATCGCTCCGGGCCAGGGTGAGCAGGTCGTCGACCAACCTCGACATGCGAGTGCCCTCGGCTTCGATTCGCTCCAACGCGTCCGCGTCGTCGTTCGGCGACGCGGACTCGCCGGCGATGGAGCGACGCATGCGGGCCAGCTCCGCATAGCCACGAATCGAGGTCAAGGGCGTGCGAAGTTCGTGCGAGGCGTCGGCCAGGAACTGCCGCATGCGCTGTTCGCTCTCGACGCGGGCGGCGAATTGCAGTTCGACCGCGCCGAGCATGGTGTTCATCGACTCGGCGACCTCTCCGACCTCCGTGTGTCGTTCGGCGTCGGTCACGGGTACCCGCCGATCGAGACCGGCGCCCTGAGGGGACAACTCGGCGCTGACGCTGCGCGCTGTGGCGGCAACCCGTCGCAGTCCACGCAGGCTGAGCTGCACGCCACCGGAAGTGGCCAGGATGGCCAGCGCGACGGCGATACCGCCGATGACCAACTCATAGACGAACAGTTGGTGCAGTGTGTTGGTCACGTCGTCGGTCGACAGGCCGATCACGACGACGACGTCCTGGCCTGTCGAGATCACCCGACCGGGCCGGGTGACCACGCGAAGCTGCCGTCCGTCGGTGGTCGTGATCGTTCGGGCCGGCGAGGACGCCCCCGTGCTTGTGGTGCTCGTGGCCAGCGAAGCCCGGTCGGCCGCCGACAGCTGCAGCGGAAACGCCATCGCGTTGGTGGGCTGGGTCAGCACGGCACCGGACGGGTCGAGCTGCACCGCCCATACGTCCACGGAGCGGAACGGAACCGGGCTGTTGTCGCCGGTGAAGAGCCGGTTCAAGCCCGAGTTGTTGTTGGCTGTCGTTGCCAGCTGCTGGTCCAAACGATCCATGAGGAACGAGTGCAGCTTGAGATAGGTGATGTAACCGGTCGAGGCCACGACGACTATCACGAGCGTCGTGACTCCGAGTACCAGCCGGCTGACCAGGCGGCGAGGCAAAAATTGCCAGCGTCGGCCGGTCGTGGGCGCGGACGGCGGATCGGTCGCCAGCGCGGCGATCCCGTCGGTCGGTGGGACGGAGGGCGCGTGCGGGCCGGCCGACGGATCGACGAATTGAGCGCTCCCGCCCTCGGCCGGGTGAGTCTCGTGGGTGGTGTCCTCGACCCAGATGTCGTGCTCGGTGCTCACGGTGTCACGAGCGCGGCGCCTTGATCACGTAGCCCGCGCCTCGAACGGTGTGGATGAGCTTCGGCTCGACGCTGTCGATCTTCTTGCGCAAGTAGCCCACGTAGAGCTCCACGATGTTGGACTGACCCTGGAAATCGTACTTCCAGACGCGGTCCAGGATCTGCGCCTTGGACAGCACCACTCGCTCGTTGCGCATCAGATAGCGCAGCAGTTCGAACTCGGTGGCGGTCAGGTGGATCTCCTCACCCGCACGGGTAACTTCGTGGCTGTTTTCGTCGAGTTCCAGGTCGGCGACGCTCAACACCCCGTCGCGGCCCTCGTCCGGGACCGAGCGACGCAGCACCGCGTGGACACGGGCCAGCAACTCCTCGACGCTGAACGGCTTCACGACGTAGTCGTCGGCGCCGGCGCGCAGACCGCCGATCCGGTCGGTGGCGGTATCGCGTGCGGTCAGAAAAATGACCGGGACCTGGGAGCCGGCCGCCCGCAGGTTGTGCAGCACCCCGAGACCGTCCAGGCCGGGCATCATCACGTCGAGCACGATCAGATCGGGATCCGATTCGGCCACCGCCGCCAGGGCCGAGTTCCCGTTGTCGGCCGTGATCGTCTCGAAGCCGTCGAAACGCAGGGCGGATGAAACCAGATGCGTCACGTTCTCCTCGTCGTCGACGACCAGGACGCGACGCTTGGTGGCGGTGGCTGTGCTCATGTGCGGATCTCCCACTCGACGAACTCGATTGCGGTCG
>JAFAWL010000473.1 GCA_019241805.1 Actinomycetota bacterium | reverse complement strand
CGGGTAGGGCACAGACGCAGCCCGTGCGCACCCTCGTAGTGGATCCAGTCCAGGTCATCCCACTCGCGGATGACGTGACCCAGCTCATCGGTGATGGGCACGACGCTCCTCAGATCGGCTCGGCTGTGCCAGCCTATCCCTCGGGTCGGACCGCGCTCACGAACCGCGACGACCTAATCGCCTACATCGCGGCTGCGGTCGAGAACTTCGGCGTCGCGACGTTGAAGGTGGACGTACTGCATGCCGCCGGCAGCGGTGACGTCGTCTTGACCGAACGCATCGATCATCTCTATGCGCCCGACGGCACCGAGGTGTTCACCTTGCCCGTCGCCGGGGCCTTCGAAGTTCGCGAGGGGAAGATCGCGGGGTGGCGCGACTATTACGACACCGCACGCATACAGAACGGACTTGCGGGCAAGCAAGCGCTAGGAGTACCATGCGGGCGTGACCGCAGGGCAACAGCGGGCGTTTCGGTTCGGCGTCAGCGTTCGTGACGCGGGCAGCGTCGAGGAGTTGGCGGCTCAGGCGGTCCGCGCGGAGGAGCTTGGTTTCGACACGTTCCTGTGCCCGGATCATCTCATCGGCAGCGATGTGAACTACCTCGCCATGTGGCCGATGATGACGGTCGCCGCGTTGTCGACCTCTCGGATTCGGATCGGCAACCTGGTGGCGTGTAACGACTTCCGCGCGCCGGCGCTGCTCGCCAAGGAGGCCGCGACGCTGGACTGGTTGTCGGGCGGCCGGCTCGAGCTCGGGCTGGGAGCCGGACACCGCGCCGCCGAATATGAGCAGAGCGGACTTCCGTTCTATCAAGGCCCCGTGCGGATCGAGCGCCTCGAAGAGGCGATCAAGATCGTCAAGGCGCTGTTCGAGCCCGCGCCCGTGCAGTTCGAAGGGCGGCACTACCAGATCAACGGCCTCCAGCAGTACCCGCCGCCGTTGCAACGCCCGAGGCCGCCACTGCTCGTCGGCGGGGGCGCCCGGCGAGTCCTGGAGCTGGCCGCTCGCGAGGCCGACATCGTAAGCATCATCCAGCGGGCGCTTCCCGATGGTCGCGCGCACGACTGGCGGGACTTGGAAGCGGCGGCGACCGAGCGCCAAATCAATTGGATGCGCGCTGCGTCGCCAGAGCGCTTCGATCGGATCGAGCTGAGCACCCTGATTCAGGGCGTTGCGATCACCGACGACCGACCGGCCGCCGCTGAGCGTCTGGCCGTGAGATACGGAGGGTCGGCGGAGCGGATCCTCGAGAGTGCCCTCTTCTTGCTTGGACCGATCGAACAGGCGTGTGAACAACTCATCGCGCGTCGGAAGCGCTACGGCATCAGCTACTACGTTGTGTTCGGCCGCGATATGGAGGCATTCGCGCCGGTTGTCAAGCAGCTTCGTGGGGCGTAAGCGACTAGCGTCGTTCATTGAGAATCTGCTCGAGCCGAACACGCTGATGGCCCCAGAGGTCGCGGATCAGCTCCGGCTGCGCGCCTCGGACATGAACGGTCTGGCGATCGTCTTCCGAGAACTGAGGCCAAGGGCCGATCTCCTCAAGCGTCGGGACGGCGCCACGGATGAACTGGCCCACGCTCTCCTGGATGGTGCCGCTCAGCATGCGCGCCTGCGGTCCATCGCCAACGATGTCGCACCAGCGCTCGACCGCGGTCGTTCCGAACAGGAACGGCAAGGCGATCATGTGAGTCGAGCCAATCCCGATAGGTCCGTCCCACGAGAACATGAAGGCGAAGGTCTTGTGTCCTGCTGCCGCAAGAGCGTCCATTGCACGGTTGGCGCCGCGACGAATGAGGCGATCGCTCTGAAGAAATCCGACCGGCAGCGGCGGCCGCGGGTAGAGCCCGGCCCGCCCATCGGTCCCGTAGGTCTCGATGAGTCCCTGGACGACGGACTCGTCTTCGTAGAGCGCCATGCAGACCCGGCGAAGAGCATCGTCGTATTCCGACGGCTGCTCGCCCTCTCCCTTCACGACGGCGGCGAGTTCGTTCCGAGTCGTGCCGATCATCACCGGCTGGCCTCCCGCGCTGCCCGCCGCGATCGCCGCCACCGGCTGATCCCTCACCGTATCTCCGTCGATGATCGGATGGAAAGCGACCAGAAGCCGACCATGGCGCATCTCGTCGCGCAGCTGAGCCTGAGCGGCGGTGAGGCGCTCGATCGGTGCGTCCAACAACTCCCGGGCAGTTGCCAGGCCGGCCAGTTCCAGGAACGACCGCCCGACGGTTCTCGCCTCCGCCGCGTCGAGAATCTGCACCGGCGCAGGACTGATGACGATGGCCTGGTGAAAGAGCTTTGCGGTCTGCGAGTTGGCCAGGTGCATCAGCACGCTCAAGCCTCCCGCCGATTCCCCCGCAAGTGTCACGTTTTGGCTGTCTCCACCGAAGTCGCGGATGTTTTCCGCCACCCACCGCAGCGCGAGGGCCTGATCCTTGAGGCCGTTGTTCGTGTGGGCGCCGAGGCGCGGATCATCGAGGTCGCTCAAGTCGACGAAGCCTCCGAGCACCCCCATGCGGTATTCGACCGTTACCACCACCGCGTCGGCGCGAAGCGCCAGCTCCCGCGCGTCGTACAGCCGCTCGTGAGCCGCGCCCTTGTTGAAGCCACCGCCGTGGATCCAGACGATCACCGGAAGGCGCGGGCGGTCGCCGCTTGGCCTCCAGATGTTGAGGCGCAGACAGTCCTCGCTCATGATGCCGACGTCGAAGATCTCACCCGGGACCATGTGCTGAGGCGGCGCCGGCGGTATCCGGGTCGCGGCGTAGGGGCTCCTCATCGAAGACGCCGGTTGGGGCGGCGCGAATCGCAGCTCGCCGATGGGCGGCTCGGCGTACGGAATGCCGAGGAATCGCTCGCAGCCGGCCACGCTCGTACCCATGATGGTTCCGCACGCGGCCTCGACCATGGGACCGTGGCCCGGAAGCGTTGACGATGACATCTGGGTTTCCTTTCTGGAGGCTTCCGCCCCCATCGTCCCAGGCTCAGCATAGGATCGGAGGATCGAGATGACGCGGGCGCAAGAGACATGGGTAGTGACCGGCGGCGCGTCCGGGATCGGCGCCGAGGTGTGCAAGCTCGTGACGGGTCGCGGCGGCGCGGTGTATGTGCTGGACCGACGGGCGCCGCCGAAGCGCGATGGAGTCCGATGGCTCGAGACGGATCTGACCGACGTGGATGCGGTGAAGGCCGCGGCAGCTGCCGTCGTCGAGCCAGTGACGTGCTTTGCGCATGTCGCCGGAGCGGTCCAGTACGCGCATGTCACCGACCCCATCCTGTCCGAGATGTTCGACGAGCAGATGAGCCTGCACTGCCGTCCGCTGATCGCCGCGCTCCCGAGCCTGGTCGCGCGGCTCGAGGCGGCCGGCGGGTCGGTGGTCGCCGTGTCGGCATTGGCGGAGCAGATGATCTACGTCGGCAGTACCGCCTACGGCGCGTCGAAGGCGGCGATTAGCCGTATCGTGGGATCGCTCGCCGTCGAACTCGGCCGACGCGGCGTCCGCGCGAACGCAGTGGCTCCCGGCAGCACGATCACGCCGCTCACGCGAGAGCGGCTCGCCGACAGCGAACGACTCGCCGCACGACGTCGTGCAATCCCCCTCGGTCGCCCCGCAGAGCCGCGCGAGATCGCAAGCGTGATCGATTTCCTC
>JAFAWL010000425.1 GCA_019241805.1 Actinomycetota bacterium | reverse complement strand
GGTCAGCCGCTGACTGAGTCCGAATCGCGCACCACCTCGAGCTGAGCCGCGAACCAGGCAGTCGGAGGCAGCTGCGTCGCCGCAGCCCTCAGCCCGACCGTTCGGGCCGCCCGCTCGTCCACCGGCATCGACAGCGCGCGATGCAAGGCATCCGCCGTCTGCGACACATCGAACGGGTTCACCAGCAAAGCGTCCGAGCCGAGCACCTCGGCGGCGCCGGCGTTTTCCGATACGACCGCGACCGCACTGCGCTCGGAAAGCACGATGCCTTCGAAGATTACGAGATTCATGCCGTCACGGATCGGATTGACCAACAGCACATCGCTTCGGCGCAGCGTGGCCAGCGCGGCCGGATAGTCGTGCTCGATGCTCAAGAGAACCGGGGTCCAGTCCTCGGTGCCCAACTCGTCATTGATGTTCTCGGCCAATTCCTGGACGTCGCGGGTGTAGTCGCGGTATTCGACGAGATCTTCACGGCTGGGATTGTCGAAAACGATGTGCACCACCCGCCCTTGCCATTCGGAATAGCGCACGAGCAGCTCGCGGAAGGCCAGCAGACCGCGCAGCACATTCTTCGACAGCTCGGCCCGGTCGACGCGGCCGACCACGAGACGATCACCCACCGCCACGTTGAGATCCCGCAGCGCCGACTCGACATCGCGACGGTGAGCTCGGGCGTTGAGTTCGCGGGCGTCGGTGCGCAGGCCGAACACCTCGACTCGGGCCCGCGACCGTGCGCCGAGCAGCGACTCGCAACAGGCCTCGAAGTCATCGGCCCAGCGTCGGGTGTGAAAGCCGACGACATCCGCGCCTGACACCCCTTCGAGCAGCTCACGGCAGACGTCGGCGGGAAGGGCCGAGAAGTAGTCAGGACCCACCCACGGGGTGTGCGTAAAGAAGCCGATCCGGAGATCGGGCCGTTGTCGGCGGATAAGCGCGGGCAGCAGGAACAGGTGGTAGTCCTGAACCATGACTGTTCCGTTGTCGGCCGCGATCTGCGTGACCGTTTCGGCGAAGGCCAGGTTGTAGCGCTGGTAGGCCGCCCATTGCCGCCGCCAGCGAGCATCGAAAACGGGCCGGCGCGGTGAGTCGAACAGCATGTGCAACACGAACCACAGCGTCGCGTTGGCGATTCCGTTGTACGCCGCGCGGTACGTCGGCGCGTCGATGGGAAGCATGACGACGTCGAAATCGCCGTGCAGCGCTTCAGCCGCCGGCGGGACCGACGACAGCCGGTGGCCGGACGCGCCGCGCGCGATGGACCGTTCGCGCTCACGCATCGCCGCGCACACCCAGACCGCACCCGGAGACTCGGACAACGCAGTCTGCATGCCGCTGACCAATCCGCCACCGCCGCGCTGGTAGCGATCCTCGCCCTCCTCGTCCGCGTCGATCGTGAGCGGGCCTCGGTTGGACACGACGACGAGGTCGGCGTCCTGCACGGGCATTTCAGGTGCCTACCCACATCAGCGATGTCTCGCACTTCGCTCGCCCGCCGGAACACGCGCAGCGGTGCGCTCAACCTCCGGCCGCCGGTGCCGATAGGACGGCCGTACGTGTCGCTGGTGAAGGGACGACACGTCGTTCCGCCAGGTTTCGCCGATCTCCGGCGCCGGCTGGGGATCGACCCGCGCACGGGGCTGGTCGAACACTTGTCGGCGTCGGCAGATCTGCCGATCGACCGGCCTGTGAATGCCAAGATGAGGCGTGCTCGATCGGTCCGGCGTGGCGCAGCTGATGGTCATCGGTGGCATCGCCTCCACCCAGTTCGGGGCCGCGTTCGCCGACAAGCTGTTCGATCGCGCCGGACCTGCCGGCGTCGTCCTGCTGCGGCTGGCGTTCGCCGCGCTGATCGTGCTGATCGTGGCCCGGCCGCGCGTCCGCGGGCGAACCCGGGCGGATTGGCGCGTGCTGATCGGCTTCGGGCTGGTGCTGGGCGGGATGAACTGGAGCTTCTACGAAGCGCTCGACCGCCTACCGCTCGGAGTGGCCGTCACAATCGAATTCGCCGGTCCCCTGGTCGTCACGATCGCCGGCTCGCGGCGGGCGCTCGACCTGATCTGGGCCGTGTTCGCGGCGACGGGCGTGGCGCTGCTCGCGCTCGATCATTCGCACGGTCGCTCCAGCCTGGGCGGCGTCGGGTTCGCGGCCGTCGCGGGCGTGTGCTGGGCGGCCTACATTCTGCTGGCCCAGCGGGCCGGAGCGGTACTGCCCGGAGTCCAGGCGCTCGCCGTCGCGCTCGCGGTCGGCACCCTGCTGGTCATCCCGGCCGGCTGGCACGAGGGCGGCTCGCGTCTGCTTCAGCCGGCGGTGCTGGGCGCCGGATTGGCGGTTGCCCTGCTCTCGTCCGTGGTTCCGTACTCACTGGAGATCATTGCGTTGCGTCGGCTTCCGGCGGCCGCATTCGGCCTGTTGATGAGCGTCGAACCGGCGGTCGCGGCGCTGGCCGGGGTGCTTGTGTTGGACGAGCGTCTCAGCGCCCGCGTCATCGTCGCCCTGCTGCTGGTCGTCGCCGCCAGCGCCGGCACGACGACCTATGGCCGCCGGACCGCGGTGGACGCGGAAGTGGCACCGAGCCTGGTCCATCCGGACTGATCGACTGACATGATCTCGGCGTGTTCCGCGTCGCCTTCGTCGAGCCCAAGATCCCGCCCAACACCGGCAACGCCATCCGCATGGTTGCTGCCACCGGCTGCGAGCTGCACCTGATCGGCCCGCTGGGATTCGACCTGTCCGACGCCCGGCTGCGCCGGGCCGGCCTCGACTACCACGACCTGGCCAGCGTTCATGTCCACGCCGACCTTGATCGGGCCTGGCCGGAGCTTGCGACCGGCCGGATCTTTGCGTTCACCGGCCGGGCGGAGCGCTCGTTCGCCGACGTTTCCTACCGCGCCGGCGACACCTTGATGTTCGGCGACGAACCCACCGGGCTGTCCGACCAGGTGTTAGCGGATGGCCGCGTTACCGATCTCGTCCGCATCCCGATGCTGCTCGGCATCCGGTCACTGAACCTGTCCAACGCCGCCGCGGTGGCCGTGTACGAGGCGTGGCGGCAGCACGGCTTCGCCGGAGCGGGAGCTCGTGCCCAGCGGGATACACGATCGAGTCCGCCTCCGCCTGCGCACTAGCATTCCTCACGGCGTCCGAATCGTCCGGCGTCGCCACCCGTCGCAGCGTGAGGAGCCTGTCGTGCCCGCCAGTCCCGCCGTCGACCCGTCCGTTTCGTCGGTGACGGTTGCGGCCGGAACCCCCGCTGAGCAGGCGTTGCGCGAGGCCGGCGTCGAGTTGAACGGCCCGACCGGCGCGGTCGTCGTGCGCGAGATCGGCACGGGCGCCTTGCATGACCTGGAATGGGAACCGGATGCCTCGACCGACGTCGAGCCTGTCTCCGCATCCTCGCCCGACGGGCTCGCAGTGATCCGGCACTCCACCGCCCACGTGCTCGCTCAGGCCGTGCAGGACCTTTATCCCGGTACCTTGTTGGGCATCGGACCGCCCAT
>JAFAWL010000413.1 GCA_019241805.1 Actinomycetota bacterium | reverse complement strand
AGGAGGTCGGCCTCAAGCTCGAGTCGACCGGTATCGAGCTGCTCGGCCAGGCCCGCAAGGTCGTCATCACGAAGGACGAGACCACCATCGTCGAGGGTGCGGGCGACGCCGAGCAGATCCAGGGCCGGGTCAACCAGATCCGCGCCGAGATCGAGAAGAGCGACTCCGACTACGACCGCGAGAAGCTGCAGGAGCGGCTGGCCAAGCTGGCCGGCGGCGTTGCGGTCATCAAGGTCGGTGCGGCCACCGAGGTCGAGCTGAAGGAGCGCAAGCACCGCATCGAGGACGCCGTGCGCAACGCCAAGGCGGCCGTCGAAGAGGGTCTGCTCGCCGGGGGTGGAGTGGCCCTGGCCAACGCCGTCGGTACCGCGTTCGAGAAGCTGGAGCTCACGGGCGACGAGGCGACCGGGGCGAACATCGTCCGCGTCGCCCTCACCGCGCCGCTGAAGCAGATCGCCGTGAACGCCGGCCTCGAAGGTGGCGTCGTGGCGGAGAAGGTGAACTCACTGCCTGCGGGTCACGGTCTGAACGCCGCGACCGGCGAGTACGTGGACATGTTCGCCGAAGGCATCGTCGAGCCGGCCAAGGTGACCCGCTCGGCGCTGCAGAACGCCGCGTCGATCGCCGCGCTGTTCCTTACCACCGAGGCTGTCGTCGCCGACAAGCCGGAGAAGGCCGCTGCGCCGGCCGGTGGCGGAATGCCCGGCGGAGACATGGACTTCTGAGTCCAGCTAGCAAGATCCGCGAAGGGCGGTTCCGGGAAACCGGGACCGCCCTTTCGTCATATCGCCGGCGCTACGGCGGCGGCAGCACCACGCCGAACCCCGCGATGGCCAAGCGGAGCAACACCTGTCCTAGCGCCACGAGGTCGGCAATCTTGGCCGCCGACAGGATTTCCAGCTCGGCCAACCGGCTGGCGTAGGCGGAATCGCCCCTGGTCCGGGCCAGCTGAAGCTGCTCGGTGTTGTGCCAGACCTTCTGTCGGGCCTCACGCAGGAATCGTCGTGACCCCTGCCGGTTGAGCGGGGTGAGCAGCCGGTCCAGCACCGACTTCGCTCCGGCTGAAAGCTGCGCATCCTCGGCTGACACGCCGGCCGCCAGCACGCCGTCGATCCGCTCGTGGTCCCGCCGTCGGCGCGCCAGCAGCGCCGGGTCGGCGAAGTCGGCATCGTCGATCACGCGAAGCGACGCCTGCGGTAGGTCGTAGTTCACGTGCGCGTTGATGCCGAGCAGCACATGGCGCAACGGGGGCAGCCCGGCAGGCGCACCGAACGCGAGCCGCCACGGACGGGGTACATCGGCGCCCCGGCCATCGCGATCGGCGTCGTGTGCGGACAGGTAGAGCTCCGCGAACTCCGCGTCCCACCGAACAACCCAGTCGGGATCCTCGAACGCGGCATCGTCGACGGCCGCGGCCACCGCCAAGGTTGTGCGCAGGTAGGTCCCGAGGAAGACGCGTCGATGCGACAGCGTGGCGGGCAGCTCATCCAGCCTCGCGGTCATCCGGGCGGCGACGTCGGCGATGTCGACGGACACGGACGCGAGTCTGGACGTTCCGGGCCCGAAGCGGAAGGGTGTGCGCACGACGAACACGAGGGGGTCGCTGACATGGGTGCGCGGGACTTCGATCCGGTCGTCGTGGGCCGACGGGAATGCCAGGCTTGGGCCGCGTACTACCGGCATGAGTGGGCGACGTTCCTCGCCGGCGCGGTCGGCATGGTGCGCGCCGGTTTCGGACTGCCCTGGCCGCGGACGCTGCTCGGCGCTTGGTACGTACTCCGGGCCAACCAGGTCTGGGCGCCTTATCCGGACAACGACCCGGATGCAGCTCGCGCCTTCATGACGAAGTTCTACGGACAGGTGCGCACCGTCGGGGACGTCGACCTTGACCCCGTCGAGGCGGCTCGCCGTGAGGTCGAATGGTGGCGGGTGCACCGGCTGCATCAGCGCGACGCCGCCTTGTCGGAATCGGACCTGTCCGATGCTCTCGTGTCGCTGTACGGGTACGTCTACGCCGTTGACGAGGCGAGAGTGCGCGAGGCGGCCGACCAACGAGTGCTCGCGATGCGCTACTCCGACGAATGGGTCGAGGCCGGCTGCGACCTGGCCGATCAGCGACTGGCGCACGAGCGCCTGGCATTGGTCGCCTCGTACACCGCCCTGCGCAAAGCGGTCGAACGGCTCTGACGGAGCGGCAACGAGCTCATGCTCGGTCACGCGGTGATGTCGTGGGCGTGGTGCACGAGATCGTGCAGGAAGTAGCGCGCCAAGGATTCCACCGTGAAGCGCGACCCGTTGGAGCGGCGGCCCGGCCTGCCCCACTGGTCGGCTTCGACCAGATCGAGCGTGACGGCGATCTGCTCAGCGTTCGCGCGCAAATCACGTTGCACGACAAGGGGATTCTGCGCCCAGTAGCGAGCTTCGATCGCCGTGGTGTCCTGGTCCCAGTTCGCGAACAGCGGATCGTTCTCGGCCAGCATGAGATGTAGGCGATGGTCCATGAGGGCGCAGACGTCGCGCACGTGACAGCCGTACTCGAGCACCGACCAGACGGCGGGTGAGGGACGCACGGCCGCCTCGGCTCGATTCAGCGCGGCCGCAATGCGTTCGGCGGCGCGTCGGGCGCTGGGTCCGATGCGGTCGGTCGCGATCGAGCGATCGAAGTCGCAATCGGCGCAGCCCTGATCGAGGACGAACGTCCAGTCCTTGTCCTCCGGATCCGGTTGCACCACGGGCTCAGGGGTCATATCAACGGACGCTAGCGAGTCGCGTCACCGGCGGCTAACCCATTTATCAGCCGAGTAGCTCGTCGACGTAGCACCATCGCCAGGCCTCGCCGGGTTCGACGCTGCGCATCACCGGATGGGCTGTCTCGTGGAAGTGACGAGTCGCATGCCGGCCCACCGACGAGTCGCAGCAACCGACGTGTCCGCAGGTAAGGCACATCCGCAGATGCACCCAGGTCGTACCCTCGCGTAGACAGTCCTCGCACGCGCCCGGAGTCAGCGGCTTGACGACCGTCGGCGCATCGCGCAGATGCGCGCAATCGCCAGCCCGCTGCCGGGGAGCCCTAAGCTCCTCGTCGAGCGTGGCCTGCGCATCCTCCACCCTGTCGAGCAGGGATTCCTCGACGTCGAGCGCGGCCAGCGCGGTCCGAAGGACGGCGTCGTCGACGGTTCCGGAATTGCGCGCGGCCAGCACGACGCCCCGTTCGGCATCGAGCATCTCCATGCGCAGGCGGCGATAGGTTGCTTCCGGTGGTTCGAGTTCGTCCTGTGAGCGTCCCAGCCGTTCCCAGGCCGCGTTGCTGCGTCGCTCGGCCCGTTCGCGCAGCGCCTGGATGGTTCCCTCCGGATGTTCGGGTAGCCGGATCTGATCGAGCCGTTCGAGCCCGGCCTTGGCCGCGTCGTTCACGAGCGCGGCGGCCTGCAGCGCGTCCTCAGCCGGATCGGGTCCGCGCAGTCGCAAGCGCCGGACGAGCCACGGCAGGCTCGTGCCCTGCACGACCAGGGTGCCGGCCACGACGACGAATGCGCAGAGCCGCAGCAGGTCGCGGTGGGGTGTGTCAGCCGGAAGCAGCAGCACGGCCGCCAGCGTGACCACTCCCCGCATGCCGGCCCAGCCGATCACGGTGGCTCCCGGCCACGTCCAGGCCACCGCGCGCATGCGCCGCGGGCCGCAGCGATAGACCGCCGCTCCGGCGTACACCCAAACGATGCGGGCCACGAGCGTCGTAACGAGCACACTCGCGCAGCCGGCGACAATCACTCCGATCGAAGTCCCGGAGTCGTGCACCCCCTTGATCAATTGACGGAGCTCGAGGCCGATCAATAGAAAGACCACGTTTTCCAATAGGAACTGGATTGTTCGCCAATTGGTGTTCTCGGCCAGTCGTGACGACGCCGTCTGTAGTACCGGGGCTTTGTGGCCCAGGATCAGGCCGGTGATCACCACGGCGAGCACGCCGGATCCGTGGATCTCTTGAGCGGGCAAGAACGCGATGTAGGGCGCCGCGAACGAGAGGGTGGTGTCCAGGACGGGCTCACGGATGTGCTTACGGATCTTCGCCAACACGGTCGCCGCTACCAGCCCGACGATCAGCCCGCCGCCCACGGACCGAACGAAGTCCCATCCGATCGTGCCGACTCCCACGCTGTGTGACATGGCGGCGATTGCCGTGTTTAGGGTTACCAGCGCCGTCGCGTCGTTGACGAGACTCTCGCCTTCGAGGATGGTCACTAATCGGCGCGGCATGCCGACGCGGCGGGCGACGGCTGTCGCGGCGACGGCATCCGGCGGAGCCACGACGGCACCGATCGCGAAGCCGGCGGCGAGGGACAGTCCCGGAATGACAAGCCACGCGGCGTAACCCACGACCACGCTCGTGAAGGCCACCAGGCCGACTGACAACAGGCCCAACGCCTGGCGATTCGACCGGAAGTCCACCAACGAGGTACGTATCGCGGCCGCATAGAGCAACGGCGGCAGTAGTCCGATCAGGACGACATCGGGTTCGAGTTCGAACTTCGGCAGCGTCGGGATGAACGACAGGGCAATGCCCGAGATTACGAGCAGCAGCGGCGCCGACCAGCCGAGGCGCTCGGAGCCGCCGGCGACGATGCCGACGACCACGACGAGTCCGAGTATCTCCAGTGCCGGATGCATGCCGACCATCTTGCTGGTCGTCGGCTGTCGCCCGTGGCCGGGCAGCCGGTCGGGCTCGGCCGAACTGCCCCTACCGATCTGCGGGAATTGGGTTTAGTTTTTCCACAGGATCGATTGCCTCGGGGAAAGGACCACAATAATGCTCAAAACCTGGAAGGCGCTCGCCGCGTCCGCGGCGGTGGCGACGCTGTCAGTGCTCGGCTTCGCGTCGGCGCCCTCGGCGGGCGCGGCGCAACTGCCGTCCTACACATGCACAGGCGGCGACATCCCGTCCGGCAACTACGCCAGCCTGACGGTCACGGGAGCCTGCGACGTGCCGGACAAGGGGATGGTCAACGTCACGGGCAACGTCTATGTCGCCCCGCACGCGATACTCGACGCGCAAACCGCGCCATCAACGATCACCGTCGGCGGCAACGTCATCGCGGCCAGCGGCTCACTGCTCGGCCTGGGCTGCCAGCCCGATCTGTCCTATGCGCGGCACCCTTGCATGGTCGATCCGACCGGTAGCTCCACCGTCACCATCAAGGGCAACGTCATAGCCACCGGCGCGGACACGGTTCTGATCAATGGCACCACGGTCGACGGAAACGTCATTCTGGCCGGAGGCGGTGGCGAGAATCCCTGGTCGGTCAAGAACAACACCATTCGCGGGAATCTCACGATAACCGGGGTGACTAGCGAGTTCATGGTCATCTTGCGCAACACAATCGGTGGCAATGTGACGCTCGTGAACATCACGGAGACCGACACAGACCCGCACCCGGCCGTGGAGATAGTCGTCAACAAGATCGGCGGAAATCTCATCTGCATCCACCTGCTGCCACGCGCGGCCGGCGGATTCATCACTGGACAGGTCAACACGGTCGGCGGCAAGTCGATCGGGCAGTGCGCGAACCTGGTATCCGGCCCCTGACTCGTCCCCGTCCGCCATCGCTGCCCAGCGGTGGCGGACGGGACCTTACGAAGTCAGTTGTGCGGTGCTGAGATGCCGAGCCTCAGGGAAGCACCGCGAAGCCGCTTATCCCTGGTCCACAGTGACGTGTGCCCGCTAAGCGCGGTCGAAGCCAGCAGATGGACGTCGACGTAACCGATGCCAAGACCCATAAGCTGGTGAGCGTGGACAAAGTCCATGACTTCATCGTGAGTTGCCCGCACGGCCGGCGGCAGATTGCTCAGCAGGTTCAGGACCTCGACACGGTTCGCCAGGCTGCCGAGCCCGAGCTCGCCGGTGATCGCGGGGTGTCCGAGGACTTGGCTGTTGGTCAGCAGCCGTACCAGTGTGGCATCACCTCTCCGAAGGTGATCGACCCAGATCGAGGTATCGACCAAAATCATCCGGCTCGACGCCTTGGCGTGACCTTGGCATTCGGTTCGGAGCCGCCGAGCAGGGCGAGCCGTGCGGCACTCTCACGCTCGATCAGCGCGCGTAGGGCCTGTCTGAGCAATGCGCTCTTCTCGGTGGTCCCGGTGAGTCGCTGAGCCTCGTCGATCAAGTCGTCGTCTAACACGACCGTCGTGCGCATGGCATCCTCCGCATCCCAGCGATCATCAGATGATGACTATACGCGTGCGTATCTGATCAAACGCGTCCAGCTGCTGATGCGCGACGTCATGCATTAGACCGGCAGTGGCATCGGCAGGGCCGAGCGCGTGCTAGTCGTCCTCGGACGGGATTTCTGGGAGCGGCCGCAGCAGGTCGTCAGCGTCCACGATGGTGTAGGCGTAACCCTGCTCGGCGAGGAACCGCTGACGATGCGCGGCGTACTCGGCGTCGAGAGTGTCACGCGAGACCACCGTGTAGAAGTGGGCCTGCCGGCCGTCATGCTTGGGCCGCAACACCCGGCCCAGGCGCTGCGCCTCCTCCTGCCGGGAGCCGAACGTGCCCGAGATCTGAACCGCCACCGCCGCCTCGGGCAGGTCGATCGAGAAGTTCGCCACCTTGGACACGACGAGCGTGTTGATTTCCGCGGTGCGGAACAGGTCGAAGAGGCGCTCACGCTCCTTGACCGACGTCTCGCCCTTGATGACGGGGGCGTCGAGACGCTCCCCCAGATCGTCGAGCTGGTCGAGGTACTGGCCGATCACGAGCGTCGGCTCGCCGCGGTGCTGCTCGACGAGGTGCTCGACGACCTTCGTCTTGACGTCGCTCGACGCCGCCA
>JAFAWL010000298.1 GCA_019241805.1 Actinomycetota bacterium | reverse complement strand
GCCGAGGCCCGGGTACTGATGCTCTCGACGAACAACATCCTCAAGCCGGCCGACGGTCGTCCGGTGACGATGCCGACGCAGGACATGATCCTGGGCCTGTACCACCTGACCGCCCGCAATGACGGCGGCGACGGCGCGGGCCGGGTGTTCTCGTCCGAGGCCGAGGCGATCATGGCGCGCGACGCCAAGACGCTCGATCTGCAGGCGCCGGTGAAGATCCGACTCAAGGGTGTGCTCGCCGTCGACAACGGAGTGGGCGCCGAGCCGTGGCAGGCCCCGGAGGAGTGGACGCCGGGCGAGCCGCTGCTGGTCGACACCACGCTGGGCCGGGTCATGTTCAACGACGCGCTGCCGCGCGACTACCGGTTCGTCAACTTCCCGGTCGTCAAGAAGGAGCTCGGGCAGATCGTCAACGACCTGGCCGAGCGATACCCGAAGGTCGAGGTCGCGCAGACCCTCGACGCGCTCAAGGCCGCCGGGTTCCACTGGGCGACCCGCTCGGGTATCACGATCGCCATCGACGACGTGGTGACGCCGCCGAACAAGGCCGAGATCCTCGACCGCTACGAGAAGGACGCGGAGAAGATCGAGAAGCAGTATCAGCGGGGTGTCATCACCGAGGAGGAGCGCCGCCAGGAGCTCGTCGAGGTGTGGACCCGGGCGACCAGCGAGGTTGCCAAGGAGATGGAGTCCAACTTCCCCAAGACCAACCCGGTCTACATCATGGTGAACTCGGGCGCCCGCGGAAACATGATGCAGATGCGTCAAATCGCGGGTATGCGCGGACTCGTGGCCAACCCGAAGGGCGAGATCATCCCGCGCCCGATCAAGGCCAACTTCCGCGAGGGTCTGTCGGTGCTGGAGTACTTCATCTCCACGCACGGTGCCCGTAAGGGTCTGGCCGACACCGCGCTTCGTACGGCCGACTCGGGCTACCTGACCCGGCGTCTGGTCGACGTGTCGCAGGACGTCATCATCCGCGAGGAGGACTGCGGCACCGAGCGCGGCGTCATGCAGGTCATCGCGACCAGGGGCGCCGACGGCACGCTGGTCAAGGACGTGCACGCCGAGACGAGCGTGTATGCGCGCGTGCTCGCCGAGGACGTCGAGGTAGACGGAACCGTCGTCGCCAGCGCCGGCGCCGATCTCGGTGACGTGCTCATCGACGAGTTGGTGGCCCGCGGCGTGACCGAGGTGCGGATGCGCTCGGTCCTCACCTGCGAGTCGGGTCTGGGCACCTGCGCGACCTGCTACGGACGGTCGTTGGCCACCGGCAAACTTGTCGACGTCGGCGAGGCGGTCGGCATCATCGCCGCCCAGTCGATCGGTGAGCCCGGTACCCAGCTGACGATGCGCACGTTCCACACCGGTGGTATCGCCGGTGAGGACATCACGCACGGTCTGCCCCGTGTCGCGGAGTTGTTCGAAGCCCGCGTCCCCAAGGGCGTCGCGCCGATCAGCGAGGCGGCCGGCCGGGTGCGGGTCGAGGAGTCGACCGGCGCCAAGGGCAGCACCCGGCGAATGGTCGTCACCCCCGACGACGGCACCGAGGAGATCGAGTACCCGATCTCGCGTCGCGCCCGTCTGCTGGTCGGTGAGGGCGAACGGGTCGAGGTCGGCCAGCAGCTGGTCGCCGGTGCGGTCAACCCGCACGACGTGCTGCGGATCATGGGCCCCCGCGAGGTGCAGCTGCACCTGTTCCGCGAGGTCCAGGAGGTCTACCGCTCGCAGGGCGTCGCGATCCACGACAAGCACATCGAGGTGATCGTCCGGCAGATGCTCAAGCGCATCACGGTGATCGACTCGGGCGCGACCGAGTTCCTGCCCGGGTCGCTGGTCGAGCGCTCGATCTTCGAGTCGGAGAACCGTCGCGTGGTGGCCGAGGGCCTCGAGCCGGCTTCCGGTCGGCCGGTGCTCATGGGTATCACCAAGGCGTCGCTGGCCACCGAGTCGTGGCTGTCGGCGGCTTCCTTCCAGGAGACCACCCGGGTCCTCACGGACGCGGCGATCTCGGCCAAGAGCGACTCGCTGCTCGGACTGAAGGAGAACGTGATCATCGGCAAGCTGATCCCGGCCGGCACCGGCATCGCCCGGTACCGCAACGTCGAGGTCAACCCGACCGAGGAGGCGCGGGCTGCCGCGTTCTCGATGGCGGGCTACGACGAGTCGGACTACTACGGGTTCGCCACCGCCGGTGGCACCCTCGGCCCGGCGGTCCCGCTCGACGATTACGGCTACGAGGACTACCGCTGATCCATCCGATCGGTGCCGACCGGGCCGGCTCCCCTCACCGGGGGCCGGCCCGCGGCCTTGTCGGCGCGGCCCCGTGGGTCGGCGGGAGGGATTTTGCGCCCCGGGTGGGCGCCCGGTATCGTTGATCCCTGTGCCCGGAGCGTTCCGGGCCCTCTCCTGTGCCTACGGAGCAGAGGCTGACGCCCGTCGGTCGACCACGTGGTCGATCCCGGTCGGTGGTCGAATCCGGGCCGTGCAGGAAACCCCCGTCCGTCCCGACGATCTCTGCGCCGGGCGGCCCCGTGGATAGGGCGACACGCCCGACCTCGGGGTCGGTGAAAGCCGACTGGGACCGACAACAGCACAGCTGCTGCGCATCGCGGCGCGCGCCGGTAGCCGGCCCTCGCCCGGAACGCTCGAGAACGTCAGTACGAACCGAACCGCAGTACGAACCGAACCACAGTACGAACCGAACCGCATCGCCGAACGAGGAGATTGCAGGCCGCATGCCTACGATCCAGCAGCTGGTCCGAAAGGGCCGGCAGGACAAGATCGGGAAGACGAAGACCCCGGCGCTGAAGGGCTCGCCCCAGCGCCGCGGCGTCTGCACGCGCGTGTACACCACGACGCCCAAGAAGCCGAACTCGGCGCTGCGCAAGGTCGCGCGCGTCCGGCTGACTAGTGGCATCGAGGTCACCGCGTACATCCCGGGCGTCGGCCACAACCTTCAGGAGCACTCGATCGTGCTTGTCCGCGGCTGTCGTGTGAAGGACCTGCCCGGCGTTCGCTACAAGATCATTCGCGGGTCGCTCGACACGCAGGGTGTCCGCAACCGCAAGCAGGCGCGCAGCCGATACGGCGCGAAGAAGGAGAAGTCCTGATGAGCGCTCGCGTGAAGACGGAGGAGATCTAGCATGCCGCGCAAGGGCCCGGCCCCGCGCCGTCCGCTCGTCGTCGACCCGGTGTACAACTCGCCGCTGGTCACGCAGCTGGTCAACAAGATCCTGACCGGCGGCAAGCGCTCGCTGGCCGAGCGCATCGTGTACGGCGCGCTCGAGGGCGCTCGCGAGAAGAGCGGCACCGACCCGGTGATCACCCTCAAGCGGGCGCTCGACAACGTCAAACCGGCGATCGAGGTCAAGAGCCGCCGCGTCGGCGGTGCCACGTACCAGGTGCCGGTCGAGGTCAAGCCCGGACGGAGCACCACGCTGGCGCTGCGCTGGTTGGTCGGCTACTCGCGCCAACGGCGTGAGAAGACGATGACCGAGCGGCTGATGAACGAGCTGCTGGACGCGAGCAACGGCCTCGGTGCGAGCGTCAAGCGCCGAGAGGACACCCACAAGATGGCGGAATCGAACAAGGCTTTCGCTCACTACCGCTGGTAACACCCCCGGCCAGCGCCGAACTACCCGCCCGCCACAAGCAAGAGAAGGAACCATGGCTAACAACGCCGAACTCGCCAAGACCCGCAACATCGGGATCATGGCGCACATCGACGCGGGCAAGACCACGACGACCGAGCGCATCCTCTTCTACACCGGCATCAACTACAAGATCGGTGAAGTCCACGACGGCGCCGCCACGATGGACTGGATGGAGCAGGAGCAGGAACGCGGCATCACCATCACCTCCGCGGCCACCAAGTGCACGTGGAAGAGCCACACGATCAACATCATCGACACGCCCGGCCACGTCGACTTCACCGTCGAGGTCGAGCGGTCGCTGCGTGTACTTGACGGCGCCGTCGCTGTTTACGACGGAGTCGCCGGGGTCGAGCCGCAGACCGAGACGGTCTGGCGCCAGGCCGACAAGTACAACGTGCCGCGCATGTGCTTCGTCAACAAGCTCGACCGCACCGGCGCGGACTTCTTCCGCTGCGTGCAGATGATGAAGGACCGGCTCAACGCCACTCCGCTGGTGCTGCAGATCCCCATCGGCGCCGAGGCCGACTTCCTCGGTGTCGTCGACCTGGTCGAGATGCGGGCGCTGACCTGGCGCGGCGAGACGGCCCTGGGCGAGAAGTACGAGGTCGAGTCGATCCCGGCCGAACTCGCCGACCAGGCGGCCGAGTGGCGCGAGACGCTGCTCGAGACCCTGTCCGACGCCGACGACGAGATCGCTGAGGCCTACCTGGGCGACGAACAGCTCAGCGCCGAGCAGCTCAAGGCGGCTATCCGCCGGGCGACGGTCGCCGACAAGCTCAACCCGGTGCTCTGCGGTTCCGCGTTCAAGAACAAGGGTGTGCAGCCCATGCTCGACGCGGTCGTCGACTACCTGCCCTCGCCGCTGGACATCGGTGCGGTCAAGGGCCACGCGGTGAACAACGAGGAGGAGATC
>JAFAWL010000054.1 GCA_019241805.1 Actinomycetota bacterium | reverse complement strand
TCATCTGCTACCTGCCGGTCGGATCCGAGTACGCCGCGAAGTTCTATGCGCAGTGCGCGATCGACGCCAAGGTCGCCTTCGTCAACGCGCTGCCCGTCTTCATCGCCGGTACGCCGGAGTGGGCCAAGAAGTTCGAGGACGCCGGCGTGCCGATCGTCGGTGACGACATCAAGTCGCAGGTCGGTGCCACCATCACCCACCGCGTGCTCGCGAAGCTCTTCGAGGACCGTGGCGTCGAGTTGCAGCGAACGATGCAGCTCAATGTCGGCGGCAATATGGACTTCATGAACATGCTCGAGCGTGACCGTCTGGAGTCCAAGAAGATCAGCAAGACTCAATCGGTTACCTCGCAGATCCCCGACCGGGATCTGGGCAAGCGCAACGTGCACATCGGCCCGTCGGACTACGTCGCGTGGCTCGACGACCGCAAGTGGGCCTACGTCCGCCTCGAGGGCAAGGCGTTCGGCGACGTACCGCTTAACCTGGAGTACAAGCTCGAGGTCTGGGATTCGCCCAACTCGGCCGGCATCATCATCGACGCCCTGCGCGCCGCGAAGATTGCCAAGGATCGCGGCATCGGCGGTCCGATCCTGTCGGCGTCGAGCTACTTCATGAAGTCGCCGCCGGTCCAGTACTTCGACGACGAGGCGCGTGACCTGGTGCAGAAGTTCATCGACGGCACCGTCGAACGCTGATCGCTGCTTGATCGAACCGGGCCGGATCCCTTCGGATTCGGCCCGGTTCGCGTGTGGTGGCGGCGCGAGGTCGCAGTCCGAGACCGCCGTGGCCCTAGTCGGCCGACGACTTCCGTGGATCAGAACCACCACGAGCGAGTCGTGATCCGAATGCCGTCATGGTGTGCTGCTGCGGCCTCAATCCGTTCCACGGCATCCCGGACGGCCGTGAGCGCGAGCCTGTCCGGCGGTACTTGATCGTCGTCGCCGCCCACGAGCTCGTATTGCCAGTCGAGCTGGGCCACAGCGTTACCCGGAAGGCCCATAGGCGTCATGAGGAGGGTTCCGGGGATGAGCTGCCAGCGGCGCCTGTCGTCGATCTCAATGGTCGATGGTTCGTAATCAGCCGCGATAGCGTGCACGTCGGAATTACCGTCGTTATCCAGGCGACTCAGACGCAGAATGACTCGAAATGGCACGTGACCTCCGTTAGTCGAGTGTGGTCTCAGTGCCGGACGCTAAGGGCCGAGCAACCCGGCCCGCTGCGTCGACAAGCGCTGATTCGACTGCGGGTTCGCCCCTGTCGGGCGTCCCGCGAACTTCCCGGCGAAAAAGTGTCAGGAATCCGCGCCCGGCGCCTCATCGGTGTGTAAGACCGCAGTCAGCGGTCCGCACGAAAGGAACGCGGCCATGAGGAAGCGCGCACATTCGGCCGGCGTCCGTCCGCCGACCCCTCGGGACCCTGAGCTTGTCGTGGTGACCGGATTGCTCGTCGTCGGCGTTCTGCTGGTGATGCTCGTCGTGCTCGCGGGTTCGCTGATCCACGCGCACTGATCGCCGGCGGGTCGACTCAGCTCGTCAACACCCGATCGAGCGACGTCAACGCCTCGTCGAGATCGTCGATCGAGATCGTGAGCGCCGGCCGGAAGCGGATACCGCGCTCGCCGCTGGCCAGGGCGAGCAGCTGTCGCTCGTCACGTAGTCGACGCAGTATGTCGTTCCGCGCAGCGCGGTCAGGCAGATCGAAGGCGCACATCAAACCCCGGCCCCGCACGTCGCGCATCGAGTCATGCCGATCGGCAAGTTGCTCGAGCCCGTGCAAAAGATGATCGCCAAGCTTGGCTGCGCGCTCGACCAGCCCTTCGGCCTCGACAACCTCGAAGATGCGCCGCGCCCTCACCATGTCGGTGAGATTGCCACCCCACGTCGAATTGATCCTGGAACTGACGGTGAACACGTTCTCGGGAATCTCGTCGACCCGGCCACCCGCCATGAGCCCGCAGACCTGGGTCTTCTTGCCGAACGCGACGACATCCGGCCGGACGCCCAGCTGCTGATAGGCCCAGGTCGTGCCGGTGAGGCCGACGCCGGTCTGCACCTCGTCGAGTACGAACAACGCGTCGAACTCGCGACACAGCGCGGCCATGCCGGCGAGAAAGCTCGGACGGAAATGATGGTCACCACCCTCACCCTGAATCGGCTCCATGATGAAACAGGCGACATCGTGCGGGTATCGCTCGAAGGCGTCACGTGCGGCCGCGAAAGCGGCCAGCTCGGCCGTCTCGATGTCGCGGTCCGCGGTGAGATACGGCGCCGGGATCCGCGGCCAATCGAACTTCGGAAATCGCGCGGTCTTGGTCGGGTCGGTGTTGGTCAGCGACAGGGTGTAGCCGCTGCGGCCGTGAAAGGCGTGCTCCAGATGCAGGACGCGTGTTCCGAGCGCCGGATCGATGCCGTGCGCCTCGTTCCAGCGACTCTTCCAGTCGAAGGCGACCTTCAACGCGTTCTCGACCGCGAGAGCGCCCCCGTCGATGAAGAACAGGTGCGGTAACGCAGGGTCGCCCAGCACCCGCGCGAAGGTTTCGACGAATCGGGCGTACGGAACGCTGTAGAAGTCAGAGTTGCTCGGCTTGTTCGTGGCAACCAGGGAAAGTTCGCGCTGTAGATCGACATCGTCGACGAGGGCCGGGTGGTTCATGCCCAGCGCCGAGGACGCGAAGAACGTGAACAAGTCGAGATACTCGACGCCGTTGCGGGCGTCGATCAGCCGCGAGCCGCGTGACCGGGCCAGGTCCAGCACGAGTTCGTCGCCGTCGGCCAGGATGTGTCGGGCCAGCCGATCGTGGACGTCGATGGGGGTGATCCCGTCGAAGCACACCATGCGCTGACGATAACAGGAAATTCTTCGCCATAGCAGCGCCGTTGGCGAAAACCTTCCGGTGAGACCACATCGAGACGATCAATCGATCGGTAACGGCGAGGACGGACGGGAGAAGAACGTCTGCAACACGACGGTGGTCTGGGTCTGAACCCGTGCAATTCGGCGAATGTCGCGGATCAGCTGCTCGAGCGCCTGTGGTGAGGCCACTCGTACGGAGAGGATGTAGCTGTAGGCACCGGCCACCGAGTGGCACGACTCGATGGCCGACAAGCCGGCCAGCCGCGCGGGGGTGTCGTCCGGTTGCGCGGGATCGAGCGGCGAGATCGCGATGAAGGCGGCCAGCGGCAATCCGATCGCGCTCGGATCCACGCTGGCCCCGTAACCCTGGATGATGCCCTCGGATTCGAGCCGGCGTACCCGGGCCTGGGTCGCCGAGATCGACAGTCCGGCCGCCTCGGACAACGTTCGCAGCGTCGCCCGCCCGTCGTTGATCAGCAGGCGGACCAGCAGCCGGTCGATCGCGTCGTCGACGATGCCGGTCATGGCCGAGAGCCTAGGACGTGTTGCCGATGACGGTGGGCCCGCTGGCGCCGCGGTCGACCGGTAGATGGAATGGTCCGAGCATCGGCATAGTTGTAGATGCAACTTGCCTGAGGAGTGTGCATCGACATGACGACCGTGAACCCCGTGATCGACGTTCGCCGCGCGGCCGACCGACCGACTACCAAGATCAGTTGGCTGGACTCCAAGCACTCGTTCTCCTTCGGCCACCACTACGACCCCGCCAACACCCACCACGGTCTGCTGCTCGTCAACAACGACGACATCGTGCTGGCCGGTAGCGGATTCGAGACTCACCCGCATCGAGATATGGAGATCGTGACCTGGGTGCTGCAGGGATCGCTGGTGCATCAGGACTCCGAGGGTCACGCGGGCGTCATCTACCCCGGCCTGGCGCAGCGCATGAGCGCCGGCACCGGCATCCTGCACTCGGAGAAGAACGACTCCTGGCGCCTGTCCGGGGCGGCGGCCCATGCGGCTCCGGTGCGCTTCGTGCAGATGTGGGTGGTGCCGGATGAGGCCGCCCAGCGGCCTGGCTACGAGCAGCTGGAGATCGACGCCGAGTTGCTTTCCGGCGGCCTCGTGCCGGTCGCCTCTGGACGACCCGGTCACGCCGACGAGGCGGCGATCCGCATCGGCAACAAAGACGCGGCGCTCTACGCGGCCCGGCTGCAGCCCGGTCGGGGGGTGTCCGTTCCTGATGCCCCGTTCGTCCACCTGTTCGTCGCCCGTGGCGCGATCACGCTCGAAGGCACCGGACCGTTGGCGCAGGGCGACGCCGTGCGCCTGACCGCATCCGGTGGTCAGCACGTGACAGCTGACACCGATGCCGAGATCCTGGTCTGGGAGATGCACGCCACCATCGCCTGACCAGCCGCGGTGATCAGTGCTCGTGTGACGACTGACAAGATCCGCACCCCGCGGACGAGTCGTGAGGATCGTGAGGAGAGGCCGTGACGGACTTCGATCTGCAGCGTGATCGGTTGCGCCACCAGTACCTCAAACCGGCCGCTGAGCGAGCGGCCAGCGCCGCGCGCGGCATCCACCACACCGCCTTGATCAGCAGCGACGTAGAGCGAACGATCCGGTTCTATCAGGACGTGTTGGAGTTCCCGCTCACCGAGTTGATCGAGAACCGTGACTATCCGGGATCGACGCATTTCTTCTTCGACCTGGGCAACGGCAACCTGCTCGCGTTCTTCGACTTTCCGGATCTGCCGGTCGATCCCTACGCCGAGGTGCTCGGCGGCCTGCATCACGTTGCCATCAGCGTCGAGCCCGGGCGCTGGGATCATCTGACCGCGAACCTGGCCGCGGCAGGCGTCTCGTACGAGGTGCACAGCGGGACTTCGGCATATTTCCGTGACCCGGACGGCGCTCGCATCGAGCTGATCGCCGATCCGCTGGGCGAGATGTACGGGTCGCACGTCCTGTAACCGCGCGCGCTTCGCACGCAGGTCTCGTTGCGCGGTGCTGCCGGACGGACAGGTCGATGCCGCACAATGACCGGGCGATGGAGACCACCACCCGACTGCGCTCGCGCGGCGAGCAGCTGATCAGCGACGTTCGCGTCATCGGCGCCGTCGGTCTGCTCGGGAGCCTGCTCATGGCCGTCGGGGCGATCAAGTTGGGGGCCGGCCGGACCAGTGACCCAGCCCTGCCGGCCGTGCTTCCCGCGCCTCACGAGCCGTGGTTCGTCGCGGCGTACGCGCCCGGCTTCTGTCTGCTCGTTCTCGGCTGGTTGCTGCTCGGTCACGAGTCGTTCCGTTCGAACGGTGCGGCCTCGTGGCGCGCGGTGCGACGCATCGGACTGTTCTGGTCGATCCCGTTCCTCGTCAGCACGCCCATCGGCAGTCGTGACTTGTGGGCCTATGCGGCTCAGGGCAACGAGATCGTCAAGGGATTCGATCCGTACCACATCGGTCCGCGGTTGGCCGGGGGCGCATTCAACCAACAGGTGACGCAACGCTGGCTCGACGTTCCCAGTCCCTACGGGCCGTTCTGGCTCTCGATCTGCCGGGTCGTCCGCGAGGTTGCCGGGTCATCGCCGCTGGTCAACGTCGTGGTGTTGCGTCTGTTCGCCGAAATGGGCCTGGTGTTGTTGGCGTTCTCCTTGCCCTCACTGGCATTGCGTCTCGGCGGCTCACCTGCTCGGGCGTTGTGGATCGTCGTCGCCAATCCGCTGTTCCTCGTGCACGGTGTCTCGGGCGGCCACAACGACATGCTGATGGTCGGGTTGGTCTCGGCCGGCCTGTGGGCGGCGACGAGCCGTCGCGACGATCGGCTCGCCTACGTCGCCGCCGGCGTACTGATCGGTCTGGCCGGTCTGATCAAGGTGCCGGCGTTGGTGGCGCTGATCTTCGTTCCGGCGTTGCGCGCCCGGGCGCGGCAGTATGTGGCCGCGTCAGCCGAGCCGGCTGCGTCGGCCCCGCTGAGGTTTCGTTCGCTGCTGCCCGGTCTCGTGCAAACGCTGCTTGCCGGCGCCGTGACGATGGCGATCGTCAACCTGGCCAGCGGACTGAATCTCGGCTGGATCAAGCAGGCCAGTGCGCAGAACCACGGCGGGGGACCCGCTCGCCTCGTGTTGATGGTGTTGATCGTGCTGATCCTGTGGGAGCGATCGCGAGCGTGGCATCCGGCCACCATGCTCGGCTGCGCCTACGCCGCGATCATCTTCCTCACGCCGGTGTCGGAGTGGTGGTACTGGACGTGGCCGGTCGCGGTCGGGGCCGTCGTGCTCACCCGCAGGCTGCCGGCCGGCGTGCTCGTCGGTCTGTGCTTGACGTTGCTGCTGATCGTCGGACCGAACGGCGAGGCCGTACACCAACGCATCGAGACGATCGTCGCCGGCGCGTTCCTCGCCGCCTGGCTCGTCTTCGATCGCACGTGGCGACCGCAGCTGGCCTACGTGCGCGAACGAGCTCGCCGCGGCGAACCCCAACACTCACCGGCCACGCGCGACTAGCCGTGGTCTCCCC
>JAFAWL010000023.1 GCA_019241805.1 Actinomycetota bacterium | reverse complement strand
CGTCGGTCCGTGCTCGACGTCTCGCGGACGCCCTTTCCTGCAGCGACTGTTGCTCGCCTACTCGCCCGCCGAAGGTAACCCACCAAGCCGCCCGGATCGGGGACATCGGCTTGCCGCGGCGGCCGTGTCCCCGGCGCGCCGAAAATTGCTTGTGAGTGAGCGCTCACTCAAGCTAGGTTCGACCGGTGTCGAGAGCCGCCCCTCTTCCGCCCGACAAGCGCCGGGCTGCCTTGGTCGCGGCGACGCTTCCACTGCTGCGTGAACACGGCTCGGCAGTGACGACGCGCCAGATCGCGGCGGCGTCCGGCGTCGCCGAGGGAACCATCTTTCGGGCTTTCTCCGACAAGGACGCGCTCCTGAAGGCCGCCGTCGACGCCGCCTGTGATCCGGCTCCCCTACTGGCTGAGCTGGCTGAGGTCGACATGGGCGCGCCGCTGGAAGCACGCCTGATCGAGACCGTGACGATCCTGCAACGACGGCTGATCTCCATCATCGAACTGATGACGACGATCCACCGCTACCATCCACCGCCCGACCCGGCCGGTCGCCGGACGGTCAACGATCTCATCTATGACGAGGTCGTGCGGATCCTCGCGCCCGACCGAGAGGCACTGCGGCTGGCGCTGCCCGAGGTCGCTCGCATCCTGCGCCTGCTGACCTTCTCGGGCTCACACACGATGATCGCCGACGGTCACCTACTGACGCCGGGGCAGATCGTCTCAATCGTGCTCGACGGATTGCGCCGGCCGATCGATGCAACGTCGCCGACGAAGAACGGATCTCGGAGGAACCGTTGCTGATCAGCTTGCTCCGCTCCTACCTGGCACCGTATCGGCGGCCCCTCCTGCTGGTCGTGCTGCTTCAACTCGGCGGCACCATCGCCTCGCTCTACCTGCCGAGCATGAACGCCGACATCATCGACAAAGGCATCGCTCGCGGCGACACCGGCTACATCGTGCGATTGGGCGGCTGGATGCTGTCGGTCAGCGGCGTGCAGATCGTCTGCTCGGTCGCGGCCGTCTACTTCGGCGCCCGCACGGCCATGGCTTTCGGCCGCGACGTACGCGCTCGGCTGTTTCATCAGGTCGCCGGCTTCTCGGCCCGCGAAGTCGCCCAGTTCGGCGCCCCGTCTCTGATCACGCGAAACACGAACGACGTGCAGCAGGTTCAGATGCTGGTCGTTATGGGCTGCACGATGTTCGTCTCGGCTCCGATCATGTGCGTCGGCGGCATCATCATGGCCTTACGTGAGGACATCGGCTTGTCGTGGCTCATGGTCGTCAGCGTTCCGGTGCTCGTCATCGCGATCGGGCTGATAATTCGCCGAATGGTGCCGCAGTTCCGCACCATGCAAGCTCGTATCGACGGGATCAACCGGGTACTGCGGGAGCAGATCGCCGGCATACGCGTGGTGCGTGCCTTCGTCCGTGAACCGTACGAAACGCAGCGCTTCGAACGCGCGAACACCGAGGTCACGCAAAGCGCCCTACGCGCTGGGCGGCTGATGGCCACCATCTTTCCCGTCGTCATGTTGGTGCTGAACTGCTCCAGCGTCGCCGTGATCTGGTTCGGAGCGTCGCGCGTCGACTCGGGCGCCATCCAGATCGGCTCGCTCAGCGCGTTCCTCAGCTACATGATGCAGATCTTGATGTCGGTCATGATGGCGACCTTTATGGTGATGATGATTCCGCGCGCGGCGGTGTGTGCGGAGCGGGTCGTCGAGGTCTTGGATACCGAATCCTCGGTGACGCCGCCGAGCGCCGGCATCACAGAACTGCCCGGCCGCAGCCAATTGGAACTGCGCGGTGTGAGCTTCGAATATCCCGGCGCCGAAGCCCCCGTCCTGCGCGAGGTTTCCTTCACCACCGGCCCGGGCATGACCACCGCGATCATCGGCAGCACCGGCGCCGGCAAGAGCACTCTTTTGTCGCTCGTACCGCGTCTGGTCGACGTGACCGCTGGACACTTGCTGGTCGACGGCATCGACGTGCGCGAGATCGAGCCTGACGCGCTGCGCGCCCGCATCGGCCTTGTGCCACAGCGGGCCTATTTGTTCAGCGGAACCGTCGCGAGCAATCTGCGTTACGGCAATCCGGCGGCCACCGATGACCAACTGTGGGACGCGCTCCGGATCGCGCAGGCGGAAAACTTCGTCCGTGACATGCCCGGAGGTCTTGACGCGAGTATCGCGCAGGGTGGCACGAATGTCTCGGGCGGACAACGGCAACGCCTGGCCATCGCCCGCGCGCTGGTTCGCCGGCCCGAGATCTATCTGTTCGACGATTCCTTCTCGGCGCTAGACCTCGGCACCGACGCGCGCCTGCGGGCCGCCCTGGCCCCGGTGACGGCTGACGCCGCCGTCGTCATCGTCGCGCAGCGCGTGTCGACCATCATGGAGGCCGACCAGATCGTGGTGCTCGAGGACGGTGTCGTCGTCGGCTGCGGCCGGCACGACGAACTGCTGGGCAATTGCCCGACGTATGCGGAGATCGTGGAGTCCCAACTCAGTGCGGCGGCAGCATGAGCGCGTCCGCGCGCGGACCCGCGCCTACGGCCGGCCGGCCGAACCGCCCGGTCGCCGGGGGTCCGCCCAACCGATTGCCCGCCGCCGGTCAGGGCGCGCGCGCAGGCGGTCCGCCGTGGATGACGGCGGGAATGCCGGCCGAGAAGTCGGCCGACTTCGGGCCGTCGGCCAAGCGCCTGGCCGATCGGCTGCAACCCCACCGGCTGCCACTCGCCGTCGTGGTCCTGCTCGGTGTCGGCAGCGTTACGTTGAGCGTGCTCGGGCCCCGCCTGCTCGGCGACGCAACAAACGTGATCTTCGCAGGAGTCATCGGCAAGACCATCCCCCACGGGGCCAGCCTCGATCAGGTGATTGCGAATGCACGTGCTCACCAGAACGGCAACATCGCCGACGTCATCGCGCGCACGCATCCCGTCCCCGGCGCGGGCATCGACTTCACCAAACTCAGCCACATCCTGCTGCTCACGCTCGCGCTCTACATCGGATCCAGTGTTCTCTCGTGGCTGCAGGGCTACATCCTCAACGGAATCGTGCAGCGCAGCATCTGGCAGCTGCGCTCCGACGTCGAGGACAAGCTGAACCGCCTGCCCCTGCCGTATTTCGACGGTCTGCCCCGCGGCGAGATCTTGAGCCGGGTCACCAACGACATCGACAATATTGCGCAGACGCTGCAGCAAACGTTGAGCCAGCTGATGATCTCGCTGCTCACGGTGGTGGGTGTGCTGTCGATGATGTTCTACATCTCGCCGCTGCTGGCTCTCATCGCGCTCGTAGCCGTGCCCGTGTCGATCACCGTCACCAAGCGGATCGCCAAGCGCTCGCAGCGGCAATTCATCGCCCAATGGAAGAACACCGGCGCGCTCAACGGCCATATCGAGGAGGCTTTCACCGGCCATGAGCTGGTGACGGTGTTCGGTCGACAACGTGAGGTGCAGGAGCAGTTCGACGCGCGCAACGACGACGTCTTTCGCGCCAGCTTCGGCGCGCAGTTCGTCTCCGGAATCATCATGCCGTCGATGATGTTCATCGGGAACCTGAGCTACGTCTCGATCGCCGTGATCGGTGGGCTGCGCGTCGCTTCCGGATCGATGAGTCTGGGCGACGTCCAGGCCTTCATCCAGTACTCGCGGCAATTCACCCAGCCGCTGACCCAGGTTGCCTCGATGGCCAACCTGTTGCAGTCGGGAGTGGCCTCGGCCGAGCGGGTGTTCGATCTGCTCGACGCCGACGAGCAGAGTCCCGAGCCGGTCGCGCCGCGCACGATCGCCGACGCCACCGGCCGGGTCGAATTCGAACACGTGTCGTTCCGTTACGACCCCGCGACCCCGTTGATCGACGATCTGTCCCTGGTGGCCGAGCCGGGCCAGACCGTGGCTATCGTGGGTCCGACCGGCGCCGGCAAGACGACCTTGGTCAACCTCATCATGCGGTTCTACGAACTCGATGGCGGCCGGATCACCCTCGACGGCATCGACATCACCGACCTGCGTCGCGACACGCTGCGCAGCGCGATCGGCATGGTGTTGCAGGACGCGTGGCTGTTCGGCGGGACGATTCGTGACAACATCGCCTACGGCCGACCGGATGCGACCGAGGACGAGATTGTGCAAGCCGCTCGGGCCACATTCGTCGACCGGTTCGTGCATAGCCTGCCGGACGGCTACGACACCGTCATCGACGAAGAGGCCAGCAACGTCAGCGCCGGTGAAAAGCAGCTGATCACGATCGCCCGAGCCTTCCTCGCCGCCCCGTCCCTGCTGATCCTCGACGAGGCGACCAGCTCGGTTGACACGCGCACCGAAGCCTTGTTACAGCGGGCGATGGCGAGCCTGCGGACGGATCGAACCAGCTTCGTCATCGCGCACCGGCTGTCCACCATCCGCGATGCCGATCTCATTCTGATGATGGAGGCCGGCCGAATCGTCGA
>JAFAWL010000453.1 GCA_019241805.1 Actinomycetota bacterium | reverse complement strand
CCAGGGCGGCCGCCGCGACCACCGATCCCGAGACCACGGCGCCCACGCTGAAGCCCTGCCAGTTGCGGCGAGCCGCGTGCCGGGCGGGGTTCTCGATCGCGAAGTAGGTGAGCACCGCCGTGGCCAGGGACAGCCAGACGATCCCCGCCCGACCGACCCAGTGCAGTGGATGGCCGACCATCAGCGGGATCATGACCAGCATCGGCCAATGCCAGAGGTACCACGAGTAGGACACCCGGCCGATGCACTGCAGGAGCGGCTCACGCAGAATGCGTTCGGGTCCGCGGGGCTGGCCGCAGCCGCAGGCGATGAGCACGGCGGCGGCGCCCACGGGCACCATCGCGAACGAGCCGGGGTAGTGCGTCGCGTCGCTGAAGACGAACGCCGAAACGATCACGGTGAGCAAGCCGGCCCAGGCGCCGGCGCTGGCCACGGCACGCGGCAATCGCGCCAGCCGAGTGGCTCCGACGGCGACCAGCGCGCCGAGCGAGAGCTCCCACGCCCGCGTATGCAGCGAGAAGTACGCCCACGGCGCCGACTTCTCGGTGACGGTCATCGAGAAGCGGTACGAGACCACGGTGATCGCCAGCAGAGTTAGGACGAGCAGGCTAGTGCGCAAGCGGCGCCCGAACAGGCTGATGGTCAACACCAGCACGGGCCAAAAGAAGTAGAACTGCTCCTCGACCCCGAGAGACCAGAAGTGCAGCAGCGGCGAGGGCGCCGAACCCTGATGCAGGTATTGGGTGCCCTCGATCGCCAGGCGGTAGTTGAGCCCATAGAACGTCGTGAAGAGTCCGTCGACGGCGGTGGGCCGTACCTGCAGCGGAGGCGCCCACAACCGCGAGGCCACCACCGTCGCGATGACGACCGTGGCCGACGCGGGAAGCAGCCGCCGGATCCGCCCGGTGTAGAACGCCGGGATCGCCTTGACCCCTCGCGCGGCCACGGATTGGGTGACCTGCCGAGTGATCAGGAAGCCGGAGATCACGAAGAAGACGTCGACGCCGACGTAGCCACCACGCACGCCCAAGTTCGCGTGATAGAGCACGACGGCGACTACCGCGAACGCCCGCATTCCCTCGATATCGGGACGGAACTTGCGGGGCTCGGACGCCGTGGCGGCACGGCCGGTCGCCGCCGGGGCCGCCTGCGCAATCTCGTCAGGTGCGGCTTCGACACTCAGCGTCACAACCGTTGCCTCTCTCGTCGGGCCCGTCAGGGCTCGTAGAGCGGCTAGCGAAGCGACTTCTGTCGAAGACCCCCCGGGGCCTTGCTAACCCTACGTATCTGTCTGCTCTCGTTGCGAGCACGCAGTATGACATTAATTGCCGTCTGTTAACAGCAGGTGACGTACTGTTGACGGAGCGTTTTCGGACCTATCCGTGCGCGGATTTCCGGGGGGTTGGGTCCCAAGACGAGCCGGACCGGGCGCGCCTGTGATACCGAAATGTTCGATACACTCCCTAAGTAGCACGTAATTTCGATGTGAGCTAGATCATCGTCGATCCTGCCGAGTCGCGCAGAAGCCTGTGCACCGCTGGCCATGGTCCGCGAAACCAAGGGCTGACGACGACCACCGCAGCGTGGCATCGGCGATGGCTAGAGGAACCGGCTCATCCTGGCCATATGGGAAGTCAGGCTGACTCCGGCCATGGACTGGTCCTGAGCATTTGCGCGAGCGTCGTACCGTGGCTGGCAACCGCCGTGCAGGCGCTCGCCAACTGCTGCGGATCAGTTGCCCCACGCAGGTACACATGAGGCGATTGACCACATCGATGTCGTCGTTGCCACGCGCGACGAAGGCGAGGTACTGCTGGCGAGGAGTGTCTAGTGACCACCGCCGGTCGGGGGTTGACCGCTACCGGAAATCGTTGACGAGCACCCTGCGGCCGCGAACGCCAAGATCGCTACTACTACTAGCGCACGGCGAATACAGCGATCCCTCCACTGAACCGCGACGACGGTCACGCGGCGGCACGATGCTCACGTCAAATCGAGGGCGGCCCGCGTTGTCGGCGTCAGTAGTAATCGTGCCGGACTCACTTCACAGTGGCGTGAAGCACAGACATCGGCGAAGGGGTTGCCGTGATGCCGTCGAAGCGCAGGCCGGCCGAGGTCACGAGCGCTTCGAGTTCCTCGGCGGTGCGCTCGCGGCCGGTGAGCATGCCGAGCATGGTGAGGTCGATCATCTTGGCCATGTGGGGCTGGTCGTCGGGAGCGATCACGAGTTCGAGTGACACGACGCGGCTTCCCGGCCGACCGTCGCGCGCGATATTGGCCAGGATGCGTCGTGCGGATTCGTCGTCCCAGTCGTGCAGGATCATCGAGAGCAGGTAGGCGTCGGCCGCGGGTACGGCCTGGAAGAAGTCGCCCCCCAGCGTTCGAAGGCGCGGCCCCAGGCCGAACGCTTTTGTGGCGGCCTCGGCGTCCTGCACGACGTGCGGCAGGTCGAGCACGATGCCCTCGAGGGTTTCGTCACGCTGCAACAGTTGGGCGAGCACGGCTCCGTCCGCACCACCGACGTCGACGACCGTGGCTACTCCTTCGAGGTCGATGGTGGCGGCTGCGGCACTCTTGAGGCCCTCAGTGAGGTTGGCCATTGCCCGGGTGAATCGGTTGACTTGCTCTGGCTCACCAGCAATCCATTCGAAGAACGGCGCGCCGTAGTGCAGTTCCGCGGCCGGACGGCCCCTGCGGATGCCTTCGACAAGGTGACCGAAGGCGGAGTAGTGCGTCTCCATCCACATCAGGGCCAGGTCGCGCATCGACCCAGGCACGTCAGACACGAGCGTGCGGCCGAGCGGGGTCAAGGCGTAGCTACCTTCACCGGCATCGGCGAACACGCCGAGCGAGGCGAGGGTGCGCACGAGGCGTGCCGTCGAGGCCGGATCAGCCTGGACCGCAGTCGCAAGCTCGGCGCTCGTGCGGGGGCCGTCCCTCAACTGGTCAGGGATGCCAAGTTTGGCGCACGCGTACAGGCCCTGTGCCACCTGGAAACCGGCGAGCATCTGAACCATCTGGACAGGTGGCGGGATCTCGTGCATGGCGCGCTCCTTCGGCAAGGACGGACCTTGCTGATAATGTGACGCCATTCACTAGAAGTCAAGTAGATAGAGTTCTAACGATCATCAGGAGGAGGAGCCATGGCGGAACCGATCCGCGTGGCGTCCGGGTTCGGCCGCGAGTTCCCCGGGTGCGACCCAGCTAGGGCAGAGGCACTTGCCAATCTCATCAGGGCAGCCAACGAGGCCCTCGGCGAACTAGACCGCCGTCGCCGCACGCTCTCCAACCTCTCGGCCAGCGGCTTCGAAGCGCTAGCGGTGCTCGACGGTGCCAGCGTGCCGCTCACGGGCACCGACATCGCCAACCACCTGCTCGTGACCACCGCGAGCATCACGTCGCTCCTCGACACCCTCGCCGGACGCGGCTACATCGAACGGCAACCGCACCCGATCGATCGCCGCAAGACCTTAATCTCGATCACGAAGACAGGTCGCCAACTCGTCGACGAAATGCTGCCGATCGTCCACACCACGGCGACTCAACTGCTTGACGAGCTTTCACCTAGCCAACTCGAGACCTTCGTATCCGTGTGCACTCACCTACGCAACCGCGTCGAGCAGCTCTCCGAGCTGCCACCGCCCATGCCCCGCCCGCGCCGTCGCCCGACGCCGCGGATACGGACTTCCGATCACGTGTGACTACACGCCTCGGTGACATGCGCTTCAACGAAGCTGCCCGTCCAGAATCAGCGGTGCGCGCGTGTGGCCATCGATATGTAGCCCCCAGCAGTTCACGACCACAACCTATGAGCGTCAACCGCTAGCACTGGCGGAGAACGTTAGCGACCGCAGCCTTGTCGGCGGCGGTGAGGGCCAAGCCGTGGCGAGTCAGTATCTGAACAAAGCGCGTGTCGTAGCCGCACCAGTAGCAGCCGGCGTCGTACCACCACCGTCGCGCCTGCTGAACCGCCGCACCCGACGCTTGTGCGCGGTATCTGATACCGGACAATGCTCATCAGACGGCTGCGCATCAGGGCGGTGGCCCTCTGACGGCAACGATTGTCGAGGAGAACCGTGGCTGATGATCTATTACTGATTCAACGGCCGGATGCGCCGCTGGGCGACAAGATCGTCGCGGCGATCCGGGACGCGATCTCGGTTGGTGCGCTCGTACCGGGCCAGCGACTCACCGAACGCGAGTTGATGGAACGGACCGGGGTCAGCCGCACCTCCGTTCGCGAAGCTCTGCGTCAGCTACGCACGCTCGGACTCGTCGAAGAAGCCCCGCGCGGGGGCTTACAGGTGGCTGTGCTCGACCGGGCGACGGTCGAGCACATTTACGAGGTGCGCAGCGCGATCGAGCCGGTTGTGGCGAAGCTATTCACGATTCGCGCCGGCGACGACGAAGTGGCCGAGTTCATCGAGGTCGGCAAATTCAACCAAACCCTCACGGCGCCTCCGGCGGACTTGGCGTCGTTCGACAAGCCGACAGCAGCGAAGGTGCTCATACGTGGTGCCCGTAACCCGCTGCTCGGCGACATCATCGACACGTACCACGTGCGGATCCAGTGGCTGCGCAGAGTGTCTTTGTCGATGCCGGGACGCTGGGAGCAGGGACGAGCCGAGATGATGGAAGTGGCCGACGCGGTGCAACGCCGTAAGCCCGGGGAGGCCGCCCGCGCCACTCGACGACACGTGGCTGCCGCTCAGAAGGCCGCGCTGCTAGCACTGAGCCAATCCCAGGTAGACGCCGAAACTCTCACTTGGTGAGACCGTCCGCCGCCCCTCGACGGCGCTGCGTCGGTCGTGGCTGTTCTGGCTGCCCCCTAGGTTGGCCGATACTCCGCGAGTGGGTATCGACGCAGCGAAGGCCAGCTGAGTAGGCCGACTGCCGGGCGAACTGGGGTCGGCCGGCAGTCGAAATATGCTGGGCTCACATTTTGGGTCGCCCAGGCCGTCGGCTTAGCGGCAGCGAGCCGAGCAGTAAACGCACAGCCTCGTTGTGGGAAGCGCCTCGAGCCGTTCGGTCCCTATCAGTGCGTCACACCGCTCGCAGCGGCCATAGCAGTCGTCGCCCAGGCGCGCGAGCGCCGCGTCCAGTTCGAGCACATAGTTCCTTGCGCGTGATCGCATAGCAGTCAGCTGCTCCCGTTCGAAGGCGATCGTCGCGCCTTCGGGATCGTGCTCGTCGTCCGCGTTGCTGCCGGTCGAAGCGGACGCCAGCGCGGTCCAGTCGGAGGTCGTCTGCTCGAGCAGCTGAATGGCCGAAGCGCGCTCGGCTTGCAGCCGCTGCCTCACAGTCCCCGCATCCACCCGGTAATGATGCGCCCATGACCTAAGCTGCCCGTCGATGGCAGCCATGGTTCGGCGATTTAACTACGGCCGCTGACCTTTACCATCGACTTGACGGCGGTCGTCCATGGCTTGATGGGCGTTGGCGATGTCGTGGTGGGCCGGGGCGGCGCCGCCCTTCATGCCGGATCGAGGAGATGAACGACTGGGCCGCCCGGCCACTCGAGTCGAGCTACGCCGCGATTTTCATCGACGCGATCGTGCTCAAGGTAGGGGGCGGCCAAGTCGCCACCATGGTCACCCGCACACT
>JAFAWL010000320.1 GCA_019241805.1 Actinomycetota bacterium | reverse complement strand
CATGAAGCCGCGTTTGTTCAGGTGCTCCTCGAGCTGCGCCTCGTCGTAGTGCCCCGAACGCATGTCGCGGAACACGCGAAAGATCCCGACCAACGCGGCCAGATTGAGAATGCCGAGCACCCACAGAAAGACGCCTGACACCGACGGTCCGACGATGCCGGTCAGGTCGTGCAGCCGCGAGTTCTCGTTGGCAACCGGACCGACAAGCGCCTTGACGCCGATAGAGAGCAGGAACGCCAGCGTAAACACGATCGTCGAATGGCCGAGGGAAAACCAGAAGCCCACGGATAACGGCCGCCGCGGTTGCCGAAGCCCGGCGGATTCGCGGTCAAGGTTGTCGGCGATAAGCTTTCTCGTCGCGTTGTCGACGGCCGCGATGTGATCGGCGTCGAACGCGTGCCGCAGACCGAACGTGTACGCGAGCACACCAACGCCGATCGTGAACACCGGATGTTCGCCGCCGAGGTGATAGTGCTTGGGCGCGACGAACAGGAACAGCACGCCGAAGCCGACCAGGTGCAGCAGCACGATGACGCCGGCCATGCCACCCAGCGAGCGCCGGTCGGCCCGCGACAGCGAGGTTCGGAACTCGGACAGGCGCTGACGCAACGTGGCATCGGGCAGCGTCTGCACGCTCACTGCCTCCCACCCCCCGTGCGTCCGCCGGATGTCCTCGCGACCGAACGTAGCCCGGTCGTCGCGCTTATCGCAAGCCATTGGCAATAAGCTTTGGAGTGCTCCGAGCCGAACACGCGGGATCGACCCGATCGGAAAGGACGCGTTCATGAGCGAAGTCGTGTTGTTGCATCACATCCAGGGGCTGACGCCCGGAGTCGTCGCCTTCGCCGACCGGATCAGAGCCGCCGGTCATGTTGTCCATACGCCCGACCTGTTCGACGGCCGAACGTTCGCAACGATCGGCGAGGGTCAGGCGTTCACCGGCGTCCTCGGCTGGGAGGGCTGGCTCGAGCGCGGAGTGGCCGCAGCCGACGCGCTGCCGCCCGAGGTGGTGTACGCCGGCATCTCGTTCGGCGTCACGAGCGCCCAGCGACTCGCGCAGACCCGGCCGGCCGCTCGCGGGGCGGTGCTGTTGGAGTCGTTCATGGCCCCCGAATGGTTCGGTCCGTGGCAGACCGATGTGCCCGTGCAGGTTCACGGAAAGCAGGACGATCCGTTCTTCGCCGGCGACGGCGAACTCGGCGCCGCTCGACAGTTTGCCGAGACCCGGTCCAACGTCGAGGTGTTCACCTATCCCGGCGCTGCCCACCTGTTCGTGGACGAGACCTTGCCCTCGTATGACGCCGCGGCGACCGATCTCGTCCTCGAGCGAATACTGGCGCTACTGACCCGCGTTTGAGAACTTCGCCGACCGTCCGGGTAGAGCCCCTCGATGAGGCCGCCCGGGCGGGCCGGCGGCGGGCACGACCCGAAGAAGTGATGTCCGGATGAGTTGGGTGCACGCGGTCATCGACGTACCGGTCGAGCTCGAGGATGCGGCAGCGCGTTTCTGGAGCGAGGCGCTGGGCTGGCCCGCCGGCCGACCATGGGCCGATCACCCCGAACTTCGCAGCTTCCAACCCCCGGCCGGCGAGGCCTACATCCACCTGCAGCGCATCGACGGTCCACCCCGGGTGCACGTCGATGTCGAAGTCGATGACGTCGAAGCCGACGCCCGTCGTGCTCTCGGCCTCGGCGCCGAACCGGCCGATGCGCAACGCGAGTGGCGCACTCTGCACTCGCCCGGTGGCCTTCCGTTCTGTCTCATCCGGAGCCGGCCTCACCAGACGCCCGCGCCCGTGCAACACGCCGACGGCCATCGTTCGCGCATGGTGCAGGTGGCCATCGACTCACGTCGGTCTCGGCACGACACCGAGGTCGCGTTCTGGCGCACGCTGCTGCGCGGGCGATGGGTCTGCTCGAATTCGCCCGAGTTCGCCGGGAAGTGGCACGATGACGCCGGCTCCCCCCTGCAGCTGCTGTTCCAGCGTCGCAAGGACGACGACGGCCCGACCCGAGCCCACCTCGATCACGGCAGCGATGACCGGTCCGCTGAGGTCCGACGGCTCATCGGACTAGGCGCTGCCGATCTCGGACTCGGTCACGGGGGTTGGCACGTACTGAGGGACCCCGCCGGACTGCGCTTCTGTGTCACGCGGAACTCCCCGGAATCAACACCCCGACGTAGCCTCGCCTGAACGATTTCCTCGGCCCAGTCTTGACTTATTCCAGAAACGAGGCGAGGCTCGACGGGTGGCGGCGATCCCGGAGTTGGACAGTGAACTCCGGGCGGCCGGCCTGCGAGTCACCCAGCCACGGCTGGCTGTGCTGGCCGCCGTGCGCGATCATTCGCACGCCGACACCGAAACAATCATTGCTCTCGCGCGGGCCGGTTTGCCCGACGTCTCGCATCAGACGGTGTACGACGGGCTGCGGGTGCTGACCGACGCGGGACTCGTGCGCAAAATTCAGCCGGCCGGATCGGTCGCCCGCTACGAGGGGCGCGTCGGGGACAACCACCACCATCTCGTGTGCCGCGAGTGCGGGATGATCGTCGACGTCGACTGCGCCACCGGCGAGACGCCGTGCCTCTCGGCGGCCGACGAACACGGCTTCACGGTCGAGGAAGCCGAAGTCGTGTATTGGGGCCGCTGCCCCGACTGCGCGACCGACGCCGACGCGGCCCGCTGACCGGTCGCGATCCACCGATCACCGAACAGTCCTATGCGAAGAAACAGAAACGAACACACGAGAGGCGAACGCAGTGTCCGAAAGCGAAAATCCCGCGATCCCTTCCCCTCAGCCCAGCCAGCACCGCCCGCACACCAACCAGGACTGGTGGCCGAACGCGCTCGACCTGCGTGTGCTGCAGAAGCACGCTCCCCAGGCCAGCCCGCTCGACGACGACTTCGACTACGCGGCGACGTTCGCCCAGCTTGACGTCGAGGCGCTGAAGCGGGACGTCATGATCGTGATGACCGACTCGCAGGACTGGTGGCCAGCGGACTTCGGCCACTACGGCGGATTGTTCATCCGACTGTCATGGCACGCTGCCGGCACGTATCGGATCGCCGACGGACGCGGCGGAGGCGGCAGCGGCGCCCAGCGCTTCGCGCCACTGAACAGTTGGCCGGACAACGTCAGCCTCGACAAGGCCCGCCGCCTGCTCTGGCCGGTGAAGCAGAAGTACGGGCAGAAGATCTCGTGGGCTGATCTGCTGGTCTTCGCCGGCAACTGCGCGCTGGAATCGATGGGCCTGCCCAGCTTCGGATTCGGCTTCGGCCGCGAGGACATCTGGCAGCCCGAGGAGATCTTCTGGGGGCCGGAGGACACTTGGCTCGGCGACGAGCGCTACGGCGGTGACCGCGAATTGGCCGGGCCGCTCGGCGCGGTGCAGATGGGCTTGATCTATGTAAACCCCGAAGGCCCCAACGGCAATCCCGATCCGCTGGCCTCGGCGCGTGACATCCGCGAAACGTTCGCGCGCATGGCCATGAACGACGAAGAGACGGTCGCGCTCATCGCCGGTGGCCATACCTTTGGCAAGACGCATGGCGCCGCCAGCGCGGATCACGTCGGCCCCGAACCTGAGGCCGCACCGCTGGAAGCGCAGGGC
>JAFAWL010000174.1 GCA_019241805.1 Actinomycetota bacterium | reverse complement strand
GGTGCTCGTGGCCGAAGATCTCGGCCCGATCGACGCGGTGAAGCGCTCGTCGCAGCTGCTGCGCCAGACCTGGGGATCGAGTCTGCGCACGACATTGCGATTCGGGCTGATCCAGCTAGCGATCATGATTCCGGCGCTGATCGTCGGCATCATCGGCGTGGCGATCATAGCCACCTCCGCGTCGAGCGCAGCGGTCGCATTCGGCGTCGTGCTCGTCGTTATCGCCGCACTCGCGCTGATCGCGATGGGCATGGTCTTCAGCGCGATCTCCACCTACGCCCGGGCCTTGATCTACCGCTACGCGGTCGGTCTGAGCACGCCGGGCGTGCCGGCCGACCTGTTCGCTGGCGCCTTCAAGCCCCGAAAGGGACGCGGCGCCATCGCCTAGTTCCTAGGGATTCTCCCTAGGGACAACCGACGGCTCCGACGGCACAGTTGGCTGACGGTGGGTGCCGGCCCGCCGTCAAGCAGATCGGGGTCCGCCATGCGGCTGGTCATGCACGTCCAGCGCGTCGGCGATCAGTATCAGGGATCGCTCACGCGCACGGATAACGAACAAACGGTCGGGTTCGACGGTGCGGTCGAACTGCTCGCCGCGCTCGATCGACTCGATCGTGGTTCCGAGTCGGGCGTTGGCGAGGCGGGCCGCGGGCAGGGGCAGTCATGAACGCGCTTTTGGATCGCCTCGGCCAATGGTGCGCGCATCGCCACTGGGTCGTGATCGCCGCGTGGGTCGTGATCCTGGCCGTGCTGGCGGTGACGCGTAACGCCTTCGGTGGTGAGTTCGTCAACGACTACACCGTCCCCGGCAGCCAGTCCTCGGCCGGCCTCGCCGTGCTGAAGAAGCAGTTCCCGCAGCAGAGCGGCTACGCCGGCCAGATCGTGTTCCATGCCAAGACGGGCCAGGTCGCCGATCAGACCGATGCGGTGAACACCGCCATGGCCAACGTGGCCAAGCTGCCGCACGTACTCGGTGCGGTGAGCCCGTTCGCGGCGCCGAACTCCCCGCAGGTATCGAAGGACGGCACCATCGCCTACGGCACGACCTCGTGGAACGTAGTGCCCGCCTCGCTCGACACGAAGTACTTGAAGGAGCTCGACAACGCAGTCGCCCCGGCTCGCACAGCCGGTTTGCAGGTCGAATACGGTGCCGGCGCCGGTCAGATCGGGCAGAAAACCGACGACAAGTCCTCGGAGATCATCGGGCTGACCTGCGCCTTGTTGTTGCTGCTGTTCATGTTCGGCTCGATCGTGGCCGCCGTGCTGCCGTTGTTGTCGGCCGTGTTCAGTGTGCTGGCCGGGCTTTCGCTGGTCGGCTTGCTTTCCGCTGCGTTGACATTCCCGACGACGGCGCCGACCGTGGCGACGCTGCTCGGCCTCGGTGTCGCGGTGGACTACGGCTTGTTCCTAGTAGCGCGACATCGTGAACAGATCGATCACGGCATGGACGTCGACACCTCGATCGGGCGTTCGGCCGCCACGTCCGGTGCCGCCATCGTCGTCGCCGGCGGCACCGTCGTGATCGCGATTCTCGGTCTCTACGTGTCCGGCGTGCCGTTCGTGGGCGCGATGGGTCTGGCCTCGGCGATCGTGGTCGCGGTGACAATGTTGGCCGCGTTGACGTTGATGCCGGCGTTCATGAGCGTGGCTCGATCGACGGTGCGAAACATGCGCGATCTGCGGGCGGAGAAGCGAGCTCGCAGTGGGGACGGCGACGAAGCCGAGACCGCCGCCCGGCTGGCTGCCCTCGTGGCCGCGAGCGACGAGGCCCACGAGCGCAGCGCGGCCGCCCGGTGGGGCCGGATGGTCAGCCTGCGTCCGCTGCCGTGGGCGGTCGGGGCGACGTTGCTGCTCGTCCTGCTGTCGATTCCCCTCTTCTCGCTACGCCTCGGTCAGCTCGACGCGGGCACGAACCCCACCTCGCAGAGCATCCGCCGCGCCTACGACCTGATCGCAAAAGGGTTCGGGCCGGGCGCGAACGGCCCGCTGACCATCGTCTACCAGATTCCGTCAGGGCAAACGCCTGATCAGACCCAGACGTTGCTGACCAACGCGCAGGCGACGTTGGCCAAGACTCCCGGCATTGCCGCCGCCGGCATTCCCAACGTGAACCAGGCCGCCACGACGGCGACCGAGGCGGTCGTCCCCACGACCTCACCGCAGGACGGGGCTACGACCAAGCTCGTCGATCACCTGCGCTCGAGCGTGCTCCCACAGATTCCGGCCAAGACATATGTGGTCGGCGCGACGGCGAGCTATGTCGACTTCACCGCCCAGGTGTCCAAACGCATGATCTGGTTGATTCTCGTCGTGGTCGCGTTGGCGTTCATCCTGCTGACGGTGGCGTTCCGGTCGATCGTGATCGCCACGAAGGCGGCCGTGCTCAATCTCCTGTCGGTCGGGGCGGCGTACGGCGTCGTTGTGGCAATCTTCCAATGGGGCTGGGGCTCCGAACTGGTGGGGATCCACGAGAAGTTGCCGATCCCGGCTTTCGTTCCCATGTTGATGTTTGCGATCGTGTTCGGCTTGTCGATGGACTAC
>JAFAWL010000058.1 GCA_019241805.1 Actinomycetota bacterium | reverse complement strand
GCCTGGTCCGCGGTCTCCCGGTCCGCGACACCGGCCACGGCATCTCCGTGCCGGTGGGCGACGTGACCAAGGGCCACGTCTGGAACGCGACCGGCGACATCCTCAATGCGAAGGAAGGCGAGAAGATCGAGGTCACCGAGCGGTGGCCCATCCACCGCAAGGCGCCGGCCTTCGACCAGCTCGAGAGCAAGACCGAGATGTTCGCGACCGGCATCAAGGTCATCGACCTGCTCACGCCCTACGTGGTCGGCGGCAAGATCGGCCTGTTCGGCGGCGCCGGCGTCGGCAAGACGGTGCTCATCCAAGAAATGATCTACCGCGTCGACGAGAACTTAGGTAGTGTGTCGGTGTTAGCCGGCGTCGGCGAGCGCACCCGCGAGGGCAACGACCTGATCGCGGAAATGACTGACTCGGGCGTCATCCAGAAGACCGCGCTGGTCTTCGGTCAGATGGACGAGCCGCCGGGCACGCGCCTGCGGGTGGCGCTGTCCGCGCTGACGATGGCGGAGTACTTCCGCGACGTCCAGAAGCAGGACGTGCTGCTGTTCATCGACAACATCTTCCGGTTCACCCAGGCCGGCTCCGAGGTGTCGACGCTGCTGGGCCGCATGCCCTCGGCGGTGGGTTACCAGCCCACGTTGGCCGATGAGATGGGCGAACTGCAGGAGCGCATCACCTCGACGCGTGGTCACTCGATCACCTCGATGCAGGCGATCTACGTGCCCGCCGACGACATCACCGACCCGGCGCCGCACACCACGTTCGCCCACCTCGACGCGACCACCGTGCTCAGCCGGCCCATCTCGGAGAAGGGCATCTACCCGGCGGTGGACCCGCTCGACTCCACCTCGCGGATTCTGGACGCCCAGTACATCGGCCAGGATCATTACGACGTCGCGCAACGCACCAAGCAGATCCTGCAGCGCTACAAGGAACTGCAGGACATCATCGCCATCCTCGGCATCGACGAGCTCTCCGAGGAAGACAAGATCATCGTGGGTCGAGCCCGCCGGATCGAGCGATTCCTCTCGCAGAACACCTTCGTGGCCGAGCAGTTCACCGGCATCCCCGGCTCGTTCGTCCCGGTCGAGGAGACGATCGACGCCTTCAAGCGGCTGACCGCGGGTGAATTCGACGAATACCCGGAGCAGGCCTTCTTCATGTGCGGCGGCATCGAGGACCTCGAGCGCAAGGCGCACGAGCTGCGCAACTCCTGATCGGGGCGATCGATGGCAACGATGCACGTCGAGCTCGTCTCGATCGAGAAGCGGCTGTGGTCCGGCGAGGCCACGGCCGTGTTCGCCCGAACCACCGAGGGCGAGATCGGGATCCTGCCCGGCCACTCGCCGCTGCTGGCTGCGCTCGCACCGGGCTGGATCGTGCGGATCCAGCAGGAGAACGAGCCCGAGTTGCACGTCGCGGTCCACGAAAGCTTCATGTCGGTCCGACCCGACGGTGTCTCGATCATGGCCGAGATGGCCGAGACGGCCGACGAGATCGACGTGGGCCGGGCGCGCAGCGCCCTGCAGGGGGCCAGCGATGACGAGGCCGCCCGTGAGCGGGCTAAGGCCCGGCTGCGCGCCGTCGGCGAATCCGTATAGCCGCGCGCAGCGGAGGGCGTGAAAGCGGTGCACCTCGTCGATGTCGTCGGACTGATCGTCCTGATCGTGCTCATCGCCGTGTTCACCCTGGTAATCGCTCGGCAGCGCTACATGCTACGTAGCCCCGGCGGCATTCCGCTGGCGGTGCTCGGCCGATCGCGCCGCTGGCAATACGGCGTCGGCCGCTATCTGGGCGACGAACTGCAGTGGTTTCGAGCCATGGGCATCGGGACGCGACCGTCGCGCAGGCTGCGCCGTGAGAACGTGCAGGTCCTTGGCCGGCATGCGGCCGCCAACCATGATTTGACCGCGCTGCCGCCCGGTGCGGTGATCGTCGAGTGCCGAGACCTTGTCGGAGACGTCACCTTGGGCTTGAGCGAAGGTGCCTACACCGGCTTCGTTTCCTGGCTGGAGGCCTCGGCTCCGCGCTTCTGATTCAGGCCGGAACAGTTGTCGAGATCCAAATCGGACCGGGCGCAGGGGCGTTGGTGTGGCGAGGATCTCGCCCCCGGTCACCTGGGTGCTTGTGCACTCAAGATCCGGTATTCGCTGCCGATCACCTTCGACGTGACGGAACCTGACTCCCGCTACGTCGTAGCCGACAACGAACCCGCTCGCCTGGCAGCGCTGCACGCATTGGGCGTGCTCGATCAGCCCCGCACGACCGAACTCGACGAGCTTGCCCGCCTGGCTGCTTATGTGTGCGGTACGCCGACGGCCGTGGTCAACCTGATCGATACCGATCGTCAGTGGTCGGCCGCCGCGCACGGCTATGAACCGACGACGGTGTCGCGGGACGAGTCGATGTGCGCGACCAGCATCCTCAACCTCGACGTGAGCTACACACCGGACGCCTCGCTCGATCCGCGTTGGTCGAGTAATCCCTTCGTCACCGGCCAGCTCGACTCGCTCCGGCTGTACGCCAGTGCGCCGCTGATCCTGCCCGACGGTGAGGTCATCGGCACGGTCTGCGCGTTCAGCGACGAGAGCCGGCCGCTGACCCGCGTGCAGCTCGAACGGTTGCGTGACATCGCGGCGCAGACCGTACGGATGCTGCAGTTGCGCCAAGCCGCCGCGCAGCTCCGTCAGGCCGCGACGCGTGACGTCGTCACCGGCCTTCCGAACCGGGTGCTGTTCGAGGAGTCGCTGCGGCTGGCAGTCGCACGTAGTTGGCGGGATCTGCACAGCGCCGCCGTGGTCTTCATCGACCTCGACGCCTTCAAGTCGGTCAACGACAGCTACGGCCACGCCGCCGGCGACGAGCTGCTGCGGGCAGTCGCGAACCGTCTGCTGCAAACGATGCGCGCATCCGACCTGCTGGCGCGCCTGGCCGGGGACGAGCTGGTGATCCTGTGCGACCTGGCCGCCACCGTCGATCGGGAGTTCGCCGTCGACAGTCTCATCACGCGGCTGCGCGACGCGTTCGCCACTCCCTTCGAACTGTCGGCCGCGACAGTAAGTGTCGGTGCCTCCCTCGGCGTCGCCTTCACTGACGGCGGCTCGGCCGAGCAGCTGCTCGCGCGCGCCGACGCCGCCATGTATCGCGACAAGTCCAACCGTCGGGCCAAGGCGAGCTGAGGCTCACTCGCTGCCGGCCTCGGGCAAAGCTTCGCCATCGCTGGTCATGCCGCCGGGTCGCCAGAGCACGTCGCCGTTCGGGTTGGCCACGCGGGCGAGGATGAACAGCAGGTCCGAGAGCCGGTTCAGGTAGAGGACGGCCGTCCGGTTGGTGAGCTGCGGGTCGACTTCGTAGACGGCCCAGCCGCTGCGCTCGGCCCGCCGGCTGATCGTGCGGGCCTGGTGCAGCAGCGCCGCACCGGCTGTGCCACCGGGCAGGATGAAGCTGTTTAGCTTGCTCAGGCGTTCGTTGAACTGGTCGCACCAGGCTTCGAGACGCTCGACGTACTCGGCGGTCACGCGCAACGGCGGATGGGCGGGCTCCGCGACCACCGGCGTGCACAGATCCGCGCCGACGTCGAACAGATCGTTCTGGACGCGCCGCAGTACGGTCGCGATCTCGTCGCTCAACTGCCCTAGCGCCAGTGCGACGCCCACCGCGCTGTTCGTCTCGTCGCAGTCGGCGTAGGCAGCCACGCGCGGGTCGGTCTTGGCCGACCGGGACATATCCCCGAGCGCCGTCGTGCCGTCGTCGCCGGTCCTCGTATAGATGCGGGTCAGGTGGACAGCCATAGCTGAGAGGCTAGCCGCGCGTTCACCGATCGAGCCCGGATCGGCAGGTAGCCTGTCGCGGTGCAGGTGCTACAAGTCACAGGTGGCGCACGCCTTTCCGGCGAGGTGCGGGTCGTCGGGGCCAAGAACAGTGTCCTCAAGCTCATGGCCGCGGCACTGTTGGCCCCGGGTGAGACAACCATCGGCAACCTGCCCGCGATCTCCGATGTCTCGATCATGCACGAGTTGCTCGCCCGGTTGGGCTGCACGGTTGGTGAGAACACGGACGGCATGATCGACAGCGTTCGGATAGACGTTCCCGACCACCCGCTGTCTGAGGCACCGTACGAGCTGGTCCGGCGGATCCGCGGCTCGATCAACCTGCTGGGGCCGCTGCTCACGCGGACCGGGCGGGCGCGGGTGGCGCTGCCCGGCGGCGATGCCATCGGTTCCCGGCCGTTGGATCTCCACTTCGCCGGTCTCGAACGGATGGGCGCCGAGATCACGACCTCGCACGGTTACATCGTGGCCGAGGCCGGCCGCCTGACCGGCGCTCAGATCTGGCTGGACTTCCCTTCGGTCGGCGCTACCGAGAACATCCTGACCGCGGCAGTGCTGGCCAAAGGCACGACGGTGATCGACAACGCCGCGCGCGAACCCGAGATCGTGGATCTGTGCCGGATGCTGGTGTCGATGGGTGCGCAGATCGGCGGAGTCGGCTCGTCGACCCTGGAGATCGAAGGTGTCGAGAGTCTGCGCCCTACTCGTCACGTCGCCGTGGCCGACCGCATCGTGGCCGGCACCTGGGCGTTCGCGGCCGCCGCGACGCGGGGCGAGGTGCGCGTGCGGGGGGCCGAAGCCGGACATCTCGAACTCGTCCTCGACAAGCTCGACCGGGCCGGTGCCCGGATCTCGGTTCACGACGACGGCTTCGCGGTGCGCTGCGATGAGCAGCCGCGCAGTTTCGACGTCGTGACGTTGCCCTATCCCGGCTTGCCGACTGACCTCCAACCGGCAGCTATCGCGATGTTGGCAGTCGCCGACGGCACCGCGATGATCACCGAGAACCTCTTCGAGGCGCGGTTCATGTTCTGCGACGAGATCGCGCGGATGGGCGCCGACGTTCGCACCGACGGACACCACGCGGTCGTGCGGGGCAAGCCGCGGCTGTCCGGAGCGCCGGTGCGCGCCACCGACATCCGGGCCGGGGTGGGCTTGGTGATCGCCGGACTGGTCGCAGAGGGAGTCACCGAAGTGGCCGAGGTCCACCACATCGACCGGGGCTACGTGCGGCTGGAGGAGCAGTTGCGAGGGCTGGGCGCGCGGGCCGTGCGCACCGAATCGGCCGTTTTCGGCCCCTGACCGCAAGGGGCCGGCCGGTCAACGGCGCTAAACCGATGGCCGGCCGGTCACTGTCGTTCCGATGGATCTGTCGTTCGGATGGATCTGTCGTTCGGATGGATCTGTCGTTCGGATGGATCTGTCGTTCGGATGGATCTGTCGTTCGGATGGATCTGTCCTACAGCGCTGGATCAGGGCCGCACCTCGATGATTCGATTCACCGGCGTGTCGAGTGCGCGACGGAAGCGGGTGAAACCGGCGAGTTCGGCGATGGAGCGAAGTTGTTCGTCGCTGGCTTGCGCACCCAGCGCCCAGCCGCCGGCCTGCGAGCGGGCCGAGGGGGTGCAGACCAGAGTCGAGGCCGAGTAGAACAGCCGCCCCACGGGGTTCAGGTTGGCGGCGATGGACTCTCCGGCCATGGGCTCCACGAGCAACCAGGTGCCGTCCGCGCCTAGTGCGGAGCGGATGTGCCCTGCCGCACCGACCGGGTCGCCCATGTCGTGCAGCGCGTCGAAGATGCAGATCAGCCCGTAGCCGGTACCCGGGAAGTCCTGTGCCGAGGCGAGCTCGAAGCGCACCCGGTCGCCGACTCCGACCTGATCGGCCGCGGCCCGGGCCGCCTCGATCGACGGGGCGTGGTTGTCGAATCCGACGACCGTCGAATTCGGGTAGGCCTGCGCCAGGAGGATCGTCGACGAACCGTGCCCGCACCCGACGTCCGCGACGGTCGTTCCCGCGGTCAACTTGTCGGCTACCCCGTCCAGTGCCGGAATCCAGCTGGAGACCAGATTGGCGGCGTAGCCGGGACGAAAGAATCGCTCGACCCCGTGATAGAGGTCGTGGTGATGCTCGCCCCAGCCGACGCCGGCGCCGGAGCGGATGGCCTCGGCCAGCCGCTCCTCGTCCTTGAA
>JAFAWL010000361.1 GCA_019241805.1 Actinomycetota bacterium | reverse complement strand
CTCGTTGACGTCTTGATCCGATTCGGTCACCCGTACTCCTCGTCGAGGTCGGACTGGCTATCGGCCGGTGCGTCCTGCGCGTCGTCCGGCGTCGATTCGCCGCCGGTCCAGCGCACTCGTAATTCGCTCAGGGCGTCCGCCTGGTCGAATCCCACGGCTCCCTCGCGGTAGAGCTCGAGCAGACCGAGGAAGCGAGCGACCACCTCGAGCGTGGATTGGCAATCGGCGACCAACGTGCGGAATGTGGCCGCGCCCGTGCGGTGCAACCGGTCACGCAGCACCAGCATGTGTTCGCGGACGCTGACCCGCACTGCGTGAACGTGCCCGGTAGGCACGACCGGCATCGGCTTGGGTGCGAGTGCGCCGGCGGCCAAGGCGGCGAGCCGTTCTGGCGAGACCCCGATGACGACCTCGGGCAGCAGCTCGGTGAAGCGCCCCTCAAGCTCGACAACACGCCCGTGCCGCCGACTTTGGCTGCGCTCCAATTCGGCCAGGTAGGCGGCCGCGAGCTTGTATGCGCGGTACTGCAGGAGCCGAGCGAAAAGCAGATCACGCGCTTCGAGCAGCGCCAGATCCTCCTCGTCCTCCACCTCGGCGGCCGGCAGCAGACGTGCGGTCTTGAGATCGAGCAACGTCGCCGCGACCACCAGGAACTCCGTCGCCTGGCCGAGGTCCCAGGTCGCGGCGTCACCGAGGTAAGTGAGGAAATCATCGGTCACCTGGGAAAGCGCCACCTCCGTGACGTCCATTTGGCGGCGCCCGATGAGGCTGAGTAGTAGGTCGAAAGGACCTTCGAAGTTTTCGAGCCGCACGTGGAAGCCGCTAGTGCCCGTCGCACTCCCCGCTCCGGGCTCAGGCTCGATCGCCATCGAGTCGATCTCGAGGGCATCGTCTGCCGACAGGTTCACGCCTCGCGCAACCGTCGAACCAGAATCGACGAATCGCCCTTGGACTCGAGATCGGCCAGCACGACCGCGAGGGCTTCGCGCACGATGCGGCCGCGGTCGACCGCCAGGCCGTGTTCGGCTCGCAGCAGCAGTCGGGCCTGCTCCAGTTCGAGCAACTCCTCGGCCGAGCAGTAAACCGTGATCTTCTCCTCGTGTCGCTCCCGGCCTGAGGGCGCACGGTCGGCCCGATCCGCGTGCACCCGGCGCGTGCTCCGAACCGCCCGATTGCTCGCCGATCGGCGCGACAAGGACGTTGTTGCCGGCTCATTCGCGGCCGGCACGGAAGCTGCGATCGGATTGCCGGCCCCGTTTCGACCGGGTCGTGACTCGTCGGAGGCATCCTGACCACCCGGCCCGACCGGATCAGGAGCCGCAGCCAGAACCGCCCCCGTCTTGGAATTGCGACCGGACTCCGCCTGATCATCACTCGGCTCGGCGGCTGTCGCGCGAAACAACTCGGCGGCGCCGGGCAGGCTGGGGCGGCGACTCATCGGGACAGTACCTCTCGGGCCAGATTGCGGTAGGCCTCGGCCCCGGCCGAGGACGGGGCCCATGTCGTGATCGGCTCGCCGGCCACGGTGGTCTCGGGAAAGCGCACTGTCCGCGAGATGACCGTGTCATAGACGGAATCGCCGAACGCCTCGACGACGCGAGCGAAGACCTCCCGTCCGTGCAACGTGCGGCCGTCGTACATAGTGGCGAGGATTCCCTCCAGCCGCAGGTCGGGGTTGAGTCGCTCGCGGACCTTGTCGATGGTGTCGATGAGCAGCGCGACGCCGCGCAGGCTGAAGAACTCGCATTCGAGCGGAACGATCACGCCGTTCGCGGCGGTCAGCGCATTGACGGTGAGCAGCCCGAGTGAGGGCTGGCAGTCGATCAGGACGAAGTCGTAGTCGTCGAGAATCGGCCGCAGCGAACGCGCGAGCGTCTGTTCCCGGGCAACCTCACCGACCAGCTGAACCTCGGCGGCGGATAAATCGATGTTGCTCGGCAGCAGGTCCATGCCGGGCACGCCCGTCTTGAGCATGACGTCATCGACGGTGACCTCCCGCTCCATGAGCAGGTTGTACGCCGTCCGTTCGAGCTGGTGCGGAGCTACCCCGAGCCCGACCGACAGCGCTCCCTGTGGGTCGAAGTCGACCAGCAGCACCCGGCGACCGAACTCCGCGAGAGCGGCACCCAGGTTGATCGTGGAGGTCGTCTTGCCGACGCCACCCTTCTGATTGCACAGTGCTATGACGCGTGCCGGTCCGTGACGCTCGAGGGGCGTCGGTTCGATGAGGGGCCGCTTCACCCGTACCACCGCCGGATCCTGTGACTTCGCATCAACGGTGCGCGTCGGCTTGGGCGGCGCGTCCGGAACGAACAGGCCGGGAGAGTCGTCGCTATTGGTCGACATAGCCATGTACCGCTGAATCCTCCACCGCCTGATCAGCCTGCGGGCCGAGGCTACCTCACCGCGGGTCGATCGTGGGCGGGTCGCCCGACCCGGATTACCTGGAGCCTCGTCGCGCTCGAGGGTGGGCTGCCACGTACACCTCGCGCAGTTGGTCGACGGTCACCAGCGTGTAGATCTGCGTGGTCGTCACCGACGAATGGCCCAGCAGCTCCTGCACCACCCGCACGTCCGCACCCCCCTCGAGCAGGTGCGTCGCGAACGAATGCCGCAACGTGTGTGGGGAGATCGCGACTCGCAGCCCGGCCTTGTCGGCGGTGGCGCGAAGCACTGTCCAGGCCGATTGGCGCGACAGCGGGCCACCGCGAGCATTCAACAGCAACGAAGGGGTGCCGCGCCCGTGGGCGGCCAGGGCCGGTCGCACCCGCACGAGGTAGGCCTCGATCGCCTCCCCTGCGTAACGGCCGAGCGGAACAATGCGCTGCTTGCCGCCCTTTCCTCGAAGCAGCACGGTGCGCGCCGCGAGATCGATATCGTCGACCGCGAGACCGACCGCTTCGGAGATCCGCGCACCCGTGCCGTACAGGATCTCAAGCAGCGCCCGATCGCGTAACGCGAGCGGAGTGCCGTCGATACCGGCAGCGTCGATCAGCCGCTCGACGTCGTCGACGCTGATCGCCTTGGGCAGCCGTCGGGCGGGAGTCGGCGGGCGGACCTCATGGGCGACATCGACCTCGACCAGCCCCTCGCGGAGCGCGAATCGGTGCAGCCCGCGCACGGCCACCACCGCTCGGGCGGCCGAACTCGCCGAGAGCGGCGGATGATCGCTGTCGCCCTGCCGCAAGCGGGACAGGAACGCGTCGATGCCAGCACCGTCGATGTCGATGATCGAGTCGATACCCTGGCCGGCGAGGAAGGCGAGATAGCGGTCGAGGTCTCGTCGATAGGACACCAGCGTGTTGACCGCGGCGCCCCGCTCGACGGCCAAATGATCGAGAAACGCCGTGGCCACACTCGAGGGCGCCAACCGCCGCGATCCCGCGCGCGTGGGGGTCACCGGTCCTCGACCTAGCGTCCGGGCCGGGCGGACCAGGGGGCCTCGGCCGGACGCACACTCTGCCAGCCCGCGGCGCCCGCCACGGCGGCGGCCAACAGCCCCGCGACAGCGGCCGAGTTGGTGATTTCACCGGCGAGCGCACGGCGCACGGCGAGATCAAGCGGCACCCGCGTCACCGTCATGGTGATCTCTTCACCTTCCGGTTCGTAACGGGAACCGGGCGGCTCGTGCAGCTCCCGGGCAAGGAAGATCCGGATCGCCTCATCGCTCATGCCCGGGGATGGGTGCAGATCGAGCAGGACGTCCCAGCGATTGGCGACGAGCGCGGCTTCCTCGAACAGCTCACGACGGGCCGCGTCCAAGGCCGACTCGCCGTCGACGTCGAGGAGCCCGGCCGGAAGTTCCTCGAGGTAGGCGCGGACCGGGTGCCGGTACTGATTGACGAGCACGACGCGGTCCTCAGCGTCGAGGGCGACGATGCCCACCGCGCCCGGATGCTCGACGATCTCGCGCGCGGAGACCGAGCCGTCGCTCATCCGCACCTCGTCGGAGCGAAGCGCGATCACCCGACCCTCGAAGATGCGCCGGCTCGACAGCGTCGGGTAGTCCCCGACGCCCAGCGGCCGGTCGCTCACGGACGGGTCGCGGCCGGCAGCGCCGAGCCGTTGCCGGCGACGCTCGGTTCGAGCATCTCCGTGGGGGCGTCGGGTATGTCGACTCCGGGCAGCCGCGAGGCCGCGTTGTAGTCCAGGGCCGCGGCGACGAACTCGCGAAAGAGCGGATGCGCGCGGGTCGGTCGCGACTTGAGCTCCGGATGCGCCTGGGTCGCCACGAAGTAGGGGTGTCGGCTCCGGTCAAGTTCGACGAACTCGACCAGCCGGCCGTCTGGAGAGGTGCCGGAGATGACCAAACCGGCCGCTTCGAGCCGCTCCCGGTAGGCGTTACTCACCTCATAGCGGTGCCGATGCCGTTCAGAGACCGAGGTCGAGCCGTAGGCGTCGGCGACGATCGTGCCCGGCTTCAGTGTGGCCGGGTACGCGCCGAGCCGCATCGTGCCCCCGAGGTCGGCGTTGCCGGCGACGATGTCGAGCTGGTCGGCCATCGTCGAGATCACCGCGTCGGGGGTGTCGGGATCGAACTCGGCCGAGTTCGCTTGCTGGACACCGGCGAGGTTGCGGGCGGTTTCGATCACCATGCACTGCAGGCCCAGGCACAGTCCCAGGGTCGGGATGGCGTTCTCGCGGGCGAAGCGAACCGCGCCGATCTTGCCTTCGATGCCGCGGACACCGAACCCGCCGGGGATGATGACGCCGTCGACGTTGCCCAGTTCCGCCGCGGCTCCGGCCGGCGTCTCGCAGGTGTCCGAAGCCACCCAGCGGATACGAACCTTGGCCCGGCGCGCGAACGCACCGGCACGTAGCGCTTCTGTCACGGAAAGGTAGGCGTCCGGCAGGTCGACGTACTTTCCGACCAAAGCCACCGTGACTTCGTGTCGAGGGTTGTGCACGCGATCGAGCAGATCACCCCACACCGTCCAGTCCACGTCCCTGAACGGCAGACCCAACCGGCGCACGACGTAGGCGTCAAGTCCCTCACTGTGCAGGACTTTCGGGATCTCGTAGATGCTCGGTGCGTCCGTTGCGGCAACAACGGCGTCGGGGTCGACGTCACACATGAGCGAGATCTTGCGCTTGACGTTTTCGGGGAGTTCACGGTCGCTGCGGCAGACGATGGCGTCCGGCGCGATTCCGATGCTGCGCAGGGCGGCGACCGAGTGTTGCGTCGGCTTGGTTTTCAGCTCCCCCGATGGTGCCAGGTAGGGAACGAGCGACACGTGCAGAAACAAGCAATTGTCCCGACCGACGTCGTGCCGGACCTGACGAGCGGCTTCCAGGAAGGGCAACGACTCGATATCGCCGACCGTGCCCCCGATCTCGGTGATCACGACGTGCGGCGCTTGCCCGTCCGGGCCGGGTGTCGCCATGGCGCGGATCCGGGCCTTGATCTCGTTGGTGATGTGCGGGATCACCTGCACCGTGTCGCCGAGGTACTCACCGCGCCGTTCCTTGGCGATGACGCTCGAATAGATCTGTCCGGTGGTGACGTTGGCCGAACCGACGAGGTCGGTGTCCAGGAAGCGCTCGTAATGACCGATGTCCAGATCCGTCTCGGCGCCGTCCTCGGTCACGAAGACCTCACCGTGCTGAAACGGGTTCATCGTTCCGGGGTCGACGTTGAGATACGGGTCGAGCTTCTGCATCGTGACTCGCAGGCCGCGGGCTTTGAGCAGGCTGCCCAGACTGCTGGCCGTCAGGCCCTTGCCGAGCGAGGAGGCAACGCCCCCGGTGACGAAGACATGCTTTGTGATCCGGGGATTTTGCACCGACTGAACTCCCGTGGCTCGCGTGACGATCAGGCGTGCGGGCCGAAAGATCCGCCGAGGCGGAACGGGGAAATACCCGTGCTCGTCCTCGTCGCAACCTCGCGATCCACGGAACACAACCATACCTCCCGAGCCTCAGGCGCATGCTCGATCGGTGCCGCCACGCCGGTCGTCACCGGCCCAGCAGTTCCCGGTAGGTGGCCTCGAGCTGGTCCAGGGTGTCCGCGGCGGTCGGCCACTCGGCCGCCCGGAGCCTGCCACGTCGGGCCAGTGCGTCGGCGGTGACCGGATCGTCGAGCAGTCGGAGGACGGCTTGACGCAGCGCCTGGACATCGGCCGGCGGCACGAGCACCGCGCCGTCCCCGAGCAGTTCGGGCAGGCCGCCGACGGCTGTGGCGACGAGCGGACGACCAGCCAGCAGTGCCTCTTGGGCGACCAGAGCCCGGGCCTCCCACCGCGACGCCAGCACGACGACATCGGCGGCGGCCACTAGGTCGGGAACGTCCGTGCGTCGGCCCAAAAGACGCACCGGCGAACGCAGTTCGTCGCGCAGGGCTGTGAGCTGGTCGTGCGCGGGACCGTCTCCGGCGATCACGACTTCGGTCTCGCGCCACCCGGTCGCCGCGCGGATGACGATGTCGTGCGCCTTCTGCGGGTGCAGGCGACCGACGACGACAACCAGCCGTCGGCCCTCGATTTCCAGTTCGGCTCGGACCTGCTCCACGGATCGGGCCGGGCGGCGGATCGGAAGCGCGACCGGCGCCGTTCGCACGTCGCGGGCGCCCAGCTCGCGAGCTCGGACGGCTAGGTCGGCCGAGGCCGCGAGCGTCACCGTGGCGGCTCGGGCGACGACCCGCTCACCTGCGGCCAAGACGGTCCGTCGGCTGCGCGCGGTCGGCAACACCGCGTTGTGCCAGCTCACGACGAGCGGTTCCCGCCCGCTGAGTGCTGCGGCCAGGCCCGCGGACAGGCCGTGCGCATGCACAAGTTCGCCTGTGGTATGGCGCAGTCGCATCGCGGCGACCGGTAGGCCCGGTCCTCGCGCGGATCCGAGGTCGAGGAAATGCGCACCGGCGTCGGCGAAGCCGAACAACTCGTCGGTGGCCGCGGGACCCGCGACCTCGACCCGCCAGCCGCGCTCGATTAGCCCAACGGTCAACGCCGCGACGTGGGCGCCGATCCCGCCGCTCGACTGACCGAGGGCAAGGGTCATTCGGCCGTTTGTCATGCCACCGTCTCCGAGCGACGCACGCTTCGACGAGCCAAGCCGACCAGGGAGCGATCCAACAGCAGTAGCACACCCACGCTCACGAGCAACGCCGCCGTCGCGCAGACCACGGTCCGGGCGAGAGCCGCCACGGCGCCATCGCCTGTTACCGCACCGCGCAGGAGCCACCCGACCACGGCGCCGGCGGCGCCGGCGGTGAGGGTGCGGGCCAGATCCAGTGCGGCGCCCCGGACGCGGGTGAGCACGCCGATCCGCCGGGCGGCCACGACCAGCAGCGCTGCGGCGACGGTGACACCGATCGCGTTTCCGGCGGCCAACGCCGGCGCCCGCTGGTGCTGCGGCAGCAGGACCGCGAGCACGATGTCGGCGCCGATCGCGACGAGCCAGCCGACGACCTGCGCCGCCGCGGCACGCCCGACCGCCCGCGTCGCGTACAACAGCCGGGCGAGCAGAGCGACCAGCGACCAGCCGATCAATCCGGCGGTGAACCAGACAATGGTGGGCGCGAACTCAGCCCGGGCCGGCTCACCGCGGTCGAGCAACAGGTCGGCGATGCCGGTGGCCGCAGCCATAAGTGCGGCCGAGCCGACCGCGGCCAGGGCCAGCACGGCCTTGACCGCCGTTGCCGACAACGACCTCGCCCTCGAGCGGTCCTCGGCCTGCCACGCGGCTGAGATACGCGGGAAGACCGCTGTCGCCACGGGCACCGCGAAAACCGACCACGGCAATAGGTACACGGCCTGGGCCAACGTGACGACGACGACCGTGCCGGCCGCGGTGCCGGAATTGGCCAATCGGAGCATCACGACGGTGGCCAGCTGTTGCGCGGCGAGTGTTGCCGCTCCGGCTACTGCGGCCCGACGAACCGTGGGCGCTACGTCAGTCGGCAGCCGCCAGGCCGGCCGCAGGCGCAATCCGAGGCGCACCGTGCTCGGCCACTGGGACAAGGCCAGCACTACGACGCCCAGCGTGGTGCCGACGCTCAGCACCAGCTCGCTCGATCGTGACAGGCCCGCGATGGAGGTCCCGATGCCGGCGGTCGCGCCGTAGATCAAATAGGCCGCAACGACGACGAGGCTCGACAGCAGCGGGGCGATCGCCGGCCAGCCGAAGCGTTCGGCTGCCTGCAGGGCCCCGCCGAGGACCACGCCCACCCCGTAGAAGAGCAGCTGGGGTGCGAAGACCAGGAGCATGCGCGTACCCAAGCCGGTGGCACCCGGGCAGGCATGCTCGCCCAGCAGGGCTCGCGTGATCGGGCCGGCCAGAACGACGACGACGATCGCCCCGACGACGAGCACAGCGAGGACCCGGGTCAGCAGCGCCGAGGCGATGCGCGACGCCTCGCGGAGGTCACCGCGGTGCAGCGCCGGAGCCAGGATCGGCACAACCAGCGCGGAGAGCAGACCCCCGGCGACGATGTCGAAGACGATGTTCGGCACGGTGTTGACGGTCTGGTAAACGGTGCCGACGCAGGTCGCACCGACCGTACGGCCGAATACGGCGGTACGAACGAATCCGGTCGCCCGGGCCAAGACCGTGATGGCGGCGATCAGCACCGCGGCTCGTCCGATTCGGCGCCGCGCTGCCGGCGAGGTGAGATCCATGACGATCGCCGAAGACTAACGAGTTGACTCGTGCGCCGGCAGCGACGGGACGCGGCCCAACTCGTCGAGCCGGCGCAACGGCGGTACGCAGTCGATCACCGCGCTGAAGCTGATCCGTTCGCTGATCGCGTTTAGCCCGATCACCCCGACGAGCAGCGCGGTGCGGGCCGGGCCGGCCACCCGTGTCAGGCGCACGCCGAGGCATGCGCCGAGCGCATTCGAGCCGAGGTCGCCCAGCAGCTCGCGTTCGGCCAGGTCGGCTGGCAGTGTGCTCGCAGTCGCGCCGAGCAGGGCGGCGGACAGATTAGCCGCCTCGGGCGCCCCGGTCAGGCCACTCACCGCGACGGCGAGCACGAACTTCCCGGCGCGCCCCGGGCGCAGGTCGAGCAGGTTCACCAGATTGGCCGAACCGGCGATCAGGGCGGCGTCGAGCACCGTGCGGACCAGGCCGCCGCAGCGCCCGCGAGCACCGAGCATCGCCGCCGTCACCGCGCCGGCACCGATTACCACGACCTTCACGACGCCACCGCTGACCCGTCCGTGCCGGATGGCGTTCAGGTGACCGGTAAGGCCCTTGTCGCCGGCCTGTTCCCGACCCTGCGCCAGCAGATCGTCGTAGGCGCCGGCGGCCAGTCCCGCCCCCGCGGCAACGATCGCCGAAGTGGCGACCGGGCGCCCGGACAGCGCCGCGCCGACGATCACGCCGCCGGCCGCGGCCAGGCCGCCGCTCAGGCTTACCAGTCGGCCACGGAAGTTCGTGCGCGTCCAACCGCGAAGCGGCGGCTCGGGCAACCTGGAGATGGTGAACGCGGCGGCGGCCGCACCGGCAGCCGTCAGTGCGCGGCGCCGACCCGCGGGCACGGGCTACTTCGAGGAGGTCGCGGAGGTCTGCGGTTGCGGGAACAGCGCCGAGGCGCCGTTGCCCGTGCCGTACGCGCCGCTCTTGCCGCCGTTGACCTCGGCCAGGGCGAGCACGCTGCTCACCTGACCCATCGCGGTGTCGGCGTTGTCGACCGTCGAGACGGTGTTCTTGTCGGCGTCGAAGGTGCGTACGCGGGCAACCAGGCCGCCGGCCGTGGCGCTGTCGTTGTCACCGGCGACCAGGGTGTGGATGCCGGCCAGCTGCATCTGGGTGACCAGGGCGAGCTGGTTGGTGCTGCCGGCATCGTTGGCCGGCATCGAGCCGGTGCCGATGACGACGGCGAGCTTGGCCGGCTTGACCCCGTTGCCCACGACCTTGAGCATCTGCGCGGTGGTGAAGGCGGACAATGCTGCCTCGATATCGCTGGAGGTGCCTTGACCGGAGAGCACGAAGCCCAGCAGCGCCCCGCCCAGCTGGCCGGCGTCGTCGGTGCTGGGCAACGTGAGCCCGATCGGGTGTACGGCATTGGCGCCGGAGACGAGCGAGCGGATGTCGTCGGCGTGCTTCGGATCGGTGTAGTCGCCGTTGATCTCGATTCTGCCGTTGATCGTGGCGCCCGCCGCGTTGAGCTGTTTGGTGATGCCGTCGGTGACCGAGCCCTTAGCTCCGGGCATCGAGATCAACAGGACGTTGGCGCCGGACAGCTGACCCTTGACGACCTGCGCCCCGAACGTGTTGGCGAACTGGTTGGCGTTGCTGGCCTGGTTTTGCAGTTGTTGGTTTTGGGACGCGAGGGAGGAGCGGTCCTTCTTCAGTGAGTCGACCTGGTCACGCAGATTCGTGGTGATCGGTCCGTTGAGGGCCGTGGTGCCGACGACGACACCCAGGGCCAGCGCCAGGAAGACGGCCACGATCGAGACGACGTGGTAGCGGAAGGAAATCACGAGAACAGATGCTCCAGCCAGTCGACGAAGCGGTCCCACTTGTCACCGAGAAGGTCTAAGTAGGTCCGTCCGGCTTCGGATACGGCCAGCGCTGCGCCGATGGCGACGAACGCGGCCAGGACGAGCAGCAGTAGCGCCGCTCCGGAGATGCGGCTGCGGTAGAGCCGGCTGACTCCCTTGGCGTCGACGAGCTTGCCGCCCAACCGGAGTCGGGTCAGGAACGTCGACGCCATTCCCCCACGGCCCTTGTCGAGGAATTCGACCAACGTGGCATGCGTGCCGACTGCGACGATCAGCGCTGCGCCCCGCTCGTCGGCGAGCAACATCGCGATGTCCTCGCTGGTGCCCATGGCCGGGAAGGTGACCGCCTCGATGCCCAGGTCCTGCACTCGGGCCAGCCCCGGCGCCCGGCCGTCCGGGTAGGCATGGACGACGACCTCGGCTCCGCTGCGCAGCACCTCGTCCGAGACCGAGTCCATGTCGCCGACGATCACGTCTGGTTTGTAGCCGGCCTCGCGCAGCGCGTCGGCACCGCCGTCGACACCGACCAGCACCGGCCGGTATTCGCGGATGTAGGGCCGTAGGGCGGCTAGGTCGGCCTTGTAGTCGTAGCCACGCACGACGACAAGCACATGACGACCGTCGAAGCGGGTCCGCACTTCGGGCACGCCGACACCGTCGAGGAGCAACGCTCGTTCGCGTTTCATGTACTCCATGGTGTTGGCGGCGAACGCCTCGAGCTGGGTCGACAGACCGGACTTCGCCTCGGCCATCAGCTCGGCGACCGACTCCGCGTCCTGCACCGTGCCCTTGGCCACGGGGTGATCGCCGACAAAGACCGCGTCGCCCTCGATGCGCACGCGTGTGCCCTCGCGCACCGCCGCGAACACCTCGCTGCCGACATTGTCGAGCAGCACAATCCCATTAGTGATCAACAGCTCGGGCCCGAGATTCGGGTAGCGACCGGAGATGCTCGGCTGGGCATTGATCACGGCGCTGACCTTGGCCGCCACCAGCGACTCGGCGGCCACTCGATCGAGGTCGACGTGATCGATAATGGCGATGTCGCCCTCGTTGAGCCGGCCGACCAATCGCTTGGTGCGGCGATCGAGCCGAGCCACGCCCGCGACCCCGGGGAGATCGGTGCGGCTGCGGCGCAAAGTCGCGAGCTTCATGAAGCCCCATCCTGCCATCGGGCGACTCGTTCGACGGTTGCGCCACGCGCTCACGATCGGGTTTTTGCCGTCTTTGCCGGTGATCGATCCGGTGCCGAACGCCGGGCGTCCGCGAGCAGTTCGGTCGCGTGCTTGCGGGCCGTCGGCGAGTCGGAGCCGGCCAGCATCCGGGCCAGTTCTCGTACGCGGTCGGCGCCCCCGACCATACGAACGGTGGTCCGCCGGCCCTCGTCGTCACGGTCGACGACGAGATGCTGATCGGCGTACGCAGCGACCTGTGCCAGGTGGGTCACCACGAGCACCTGATGATCGCGGGCAAGAGCGGCCAAGCGTTGGCCGACCTCGACGGCCGCGCGACCGCCGACGCCGGAATCGACCTCGTCGAAGACCATGGTGGGCACCGGATCCGTGCCGGCCAGACATACCTCGAGCGCAAGCATCACGCGGGACAACTCACCCCCGGACGCGCCTCGCCCGAGGGGTAGGGCGGGTGCGTCCGGTCGCGCGGCCAGCGTGAACTCCACGTCGTCGCATCCGTCGCGCCCGGCGCCGACTGGAGCGCCGGTGATGATCAGTGACGGCTGCCCGTCGACGGCCGGTCGAGGCCGTACGTCCACCTGCACGTTTGCCTGCCCCATGGCCAGGCCGGCGAGCTCGGCGCTGACAGCTTCGGCGAGGCGAGCGGCCGCCTTCGTCCGGTGACGGGTCAGCTCCGTCGCAAGCTTCGCGCAACGACTGGCCGCCGCATCGCGTTCCTGCGCGAGCGCGGCCAGCGCGTCGTCGGAGACGTCGAGTTCGAGCAGCCGCCGCTCGCTGCGAGCAGCCCAGTCGAGAACCGCATGGACGTCATCGCCGTAACGTCGGATCAACGTGGTGAGCACGTTTCGCCGAGCCTCCACCTCGGCCAGCCGCGCCGGGTCGGCGTCCAGC
>JAFAWL010000418.1 GCA_019241805.1 Actinomycetota bacterium | reverse complement strand
AACCGACTAGGCGGACCGACGTCCACCCCCACGCATCGGATTCACTGACGGCGACCAGCACACTGGCCACCCCGATACCCAGCAACAGCGCGCCGACGATGTCGAACGGCTGCTTGTGACGGTGGCGGCTACCGGGCACGACCAGGACGGACAACCCGATGCCGGTGAGCGAGAAGAGGGCGGCAATCCAGAATCCGGCCCGAAAGCTGAGATGCTCGGCGACGAGTCCGGTCAGCGGATAACCGAGACCGATGCCGACCACGGCGGTGACGGACAAGGTCGCCAGAGCGCGGCGCGACTGCTCCGCCGGCAGGTGATCCCGGGCGACCCCCATCACCAACGGCAGCAGTGCCAGACCCAGTCCCTGGCCGGCCCGTCCCACCAGGAGCAACGCGAAGCCGGCCGGAAGCGCGGCGAGCGCGCTCGCCAGCGCCAGAATCGCCAGGGTCACCAACAACACCGGCTTGCGGCGCGGACCGTCCGCCAGGCGACCGATGACCGGGGCTGACACACCTCCGACGAGCAAGCAGATCGTGAGCGACCACTGGGCGTTTGCCAGCGAGACGTGAAACTCGCTCGCCATAGTCGGCACCAAGGGCGCACCCAGGCTGCTCATGACGGAGGTGACCAGACCGATGTAGATCAGCACCGGGGTGAGCGCCCGACCGCGCCAGGTCGAGAGGTCGACAAGCACGCCGTTCGTACTCGCCGTCGTCGCGGTCAGAGCCGCCCCCTCAACATCGGAGTGACTGTTAGTGAAGCTAACTATACTTCGTAGCCGGCAGGTCGACAGCGCAGGTCGGCGGGATCACAGCCGCCAAATCCGCGGGGGGATGTCGGACCGATTCGTCATGATGAGCGCATGGCGACCGCGTTTCAGGTGACCTTCGACAGCGCCGACCCGGCTGCGCACGCGGCCTTCTGGGCCCGGGCACTGCACTACGTCCCGGCGCCGCCACCGGCCGGGTTCGACTCGTGGGCCGACGTGTTCGTTGCGCGCGGCATTCCGGTCGAACACCAGAACGATCGCGCCGCGATCGTCGATCCCGAGGCCGCCGGTCCGCGCGTGCTCTTCCAAAAGGTGCCGGAGCCAAAGACGGCCAAGAACCGGGTTCACCTCGACTTGCGTGCCGCCGCGGGCTGGCCGCCGGAAGAACGCGCGGAGCGGCTCGAAGCCGAATGCGCTCGCCTGGTCGCGCTCGGGGCCCGTCGCGTGCGCCGGATGGAGGCCGACGCCGTCGACGCCGTATGCATCGTCATGCAGGACCCGGAGGGCAACGAGTTCTGCCTCGACTGATCGGTTTCACCGCGACCGCCTCCGACGGACACGACGGATCAGGTTTCGCCGGGCCCCGATCCGGCTAGGTTGCCGGTATGGAGTACCGAACCCTCGGAATCAGCGGCACGTCGGTGTCAAATCTCTGCCTGGGCACGATGACCTTCGGCAGCGAGACCGACGAGGCCGGCGCTCACGCCCAGCTCGACCGGTTCGTCGCCGCGGGCGGCAACTTCGTCGATACCGCCGACGTCTACTCGGGCGGCAAGTCGGAGGAAATCATCGGGCGATGGCTGGCCGACCGACCCCGCGACATCACTGACGCGGTCGTGCTCGCCACCAAGGGCCGCTTCCCGACCGACGCTTCTCCGAACGGGGCGGGCCTTTCGAACCGCCATCTCACGATGGCGCTCGACGCGTCGTTGCGGCGTCTCGGACGGGACTCGGTCGATCTCTACCAGGTCCACTCCTTCGATCCCTGGACGCCGCTGGAGGAGACGCTGCGCGCCCTCGACCGGTTCGTGCAAGCCGGCAAGATCCGCTATTACGGCTTCTCGAACTTCACCGGCTGGCAGCTGACCAAGGCGGTCCACCTCGCCAACGCCATGAACCTTGCCGCGCCCGTCAGTCTGCAACCGCAATACAGCCTGATCGTGCGCGAGATCGAATGGGAGATCGTCCCGGCCGCCCTCGACGCCGGCCTCGGTCTGCTGCCGTGGAGTCCCTTAGGAGGCGGTTGGCTGTCGGGCAAGTACCGCCGCGACGAGCGTCCTACCGGTGCAACACGGCTCGGCGACGACGAGAACCGCGGCATGGAGGCCTACGACCGACGCGGCACCGAACGAACGTGGCAGATCATCGACGCGGTCCGGGAGGTGGCCGAGGCTCGCGGTTGCGACATGGTTCAGGTCGCACTGGCCTGGGTGACGAACCGGCCCGCGGTCACCTCCACGATCCTGGGCGCGCGCACGATCGAACAACTGCTGACTAATCTGGCCGCGGCCGATGTGCACCTCACCGACACAGAGACCGCCCGGCTTGACGAGGCCAGCGACCTCCATCCGACCGATTACCCCTACGGGCCGATGGGGCTCGACCAACGCGATCGCAACCTAGCTGGGCGGTCGACCTAGTCCACGCTCTGCCCGGCGATGCGACCGAGTGTGATCGCCCGACGCATCGACTCCCGTGCGCGGCGGCGGTCGCCCGCCGCGTCGTAGGTGATGGCGAGCCGGTACCACTCACGCCAGTCGCTCGGCGCCGCCTCGACCCGCCGGCGTTGCTGCTCGAACACCTCGTCCGCGGCTGCTCGATCGATGCGCCCGGACGGACGGCGGGGCAGGGCGGCGAGCATGCCTGCGGGTTCGGAGCCGATCCGCCGACCCAGTCGCTGCATGGCCTGACCGAAGCGGATCTCGGCGAACACCGCCCACACTCCGATGAGTGGCAGCACCACGATCGCGACGCCGAGCACGGTCACCCAGGGGCGGGGCTGGTCGATCAGCACCACGCCGAGGTAGCCGATCAGGCCGCCGTAGGCCGCGATTGCGACGACGAGCAAGACAACCAGTTTCCGGGCGTTCATCCCTCGACGGGCGCCAACCCGAGAAGTGATTCGATTCCGACGGTAAGGCCGGGGCGTCGGCCGATAGCGCGAACGGCGAGCAACACGCCGGGCATGAAGGAGCTGCGGTCGAGCGAATCGTGGCGGATGGTGAGTGTCTCGCCCTCGGTACCGAAAATGATTTCCTGGTGCGCCACCAGCCCCGCGATGCGCAAGCCGTGCACGTGAATGCCCTCGACTTCGGCTCCCCGTGCGCCGTCGACACCGGCGCTCGTCGCGTCCGGCACCGGGCCCAGTCCGGCGCGCCGGCGCGCTTGGGCGATCAGTTCGGCGGTGCGCATCGCCGTACCGCTGGGGGCGTCGATCTTGCGTGGGTGGTGCAGCTCGATGACCTCGGCCGACTCGAAGAAACGTGCGGCCACCTGGGCGAACTGCATCGACAGCACGGCACCGATGCCGAAGTTCGGCGCGACGAGCACCCCGAGGGCCGGACGGTCGGCGAGCCACTCACGCAGCGTCGCTAGTCGCTGCTCCGAGAAACCGGTCGTTCCCACGACGGCGTGGATGCCCTGCTCGATGCAGAAGCGCAGGTTGTCCATCACGACCTGCGGTTGGGTGAAATCCACGACGACCTCGGCCCCGGCCTCGACGAGCTCGCTCAGTTGATCACCGACGTCGACGGTCGCGACGAGTTCCAAGTCGGGTGCGGATTGGACGGTTCGGCAGACCTCCTGTCCCATCCGCCCGCGCGCTCCGAGCACCCCGACTCGGGCCGGCTGGCCTGCGGGCGCGGGGATCGAGTCGGTCATGTCGAGCTCCCTTCCCTACTCAGACCGCGCCGTCGAATTCGTGGGCCCCGAACGGTCCGACGACGGTGAGGCTGCGCGGCCGGGTCAGCAGATCGACCGCGAGCACGGCAATGTCGTCGACGGTTACGGCGTCGATACGGGCAAGGAGGTCGTCGACCCCGAGGATGTCGCCATAACTCAGTTCGCTCTTGCCGATGCGGGTCATCCGGGAACCGGAATCCTCGAGGCCGAGCACGATGCCGCCCCGCATCTGCCCCTTGCCCCGCTCGAGTTCCGCGGCGTCGATACCACCTCGGGCGACGTCGTTCAGCGTGTCCACGATCAACGACACGACCTCGGCCGTCTTGCCCGGCTGACAGCCGGCGTACACGCCGTAGATGCCGGTGTCGGCATAGCTCGAGAGAAAGCTGTAGACCGAGTAGGCCAGCCCTCGCTCTTCACGAATGCTCTGGAACAGTCGTGAACTCATGCCGCCGCCCAGCGCAGAAGAAAGCACACCGAGGACGAACCGTCGGGGATCATGTCGCGACAGGCCGAGACCGCCGACGATGACGTTGGCCTGCTCGGTGTCATCGGCGACCACCCGGCTGGTCGACGGCCGCACGGCGGGGTCGGCCGGCGCGCGCGTCGGCCGCGGATGTGGCCCGTGGTCGTCAGCCGCGTCGAAGGCGGCCCGGACCCGCGCCAGCACATCGCGATGATCGACCCGTCCGGCCACCGAAACCACCATCGTCGAGGGGTCGTAACGGCGCCGGTAGTAGCCGTGGATCTGTCGCCGGGTGAGCGCGCTGATCGACTCGGTGGTGCCCAGGATGGGCCGACCGAGCGGACTGTCGCCGAGCAGCGTGGACGCGAACTCATCGTGCACAAGGTCGGCCGGGTCGTCGTCGCGCATGGCGATCTCTTCGAGAACGACGCCGCGTTCGATGTCGACGTCTCGCGCGGTCAGCGTGGCATTGAGGACGACATCGGTGACGATGTCGACCGCCAGCGGAAGGTCACGGTCGAGCACAGTCGCGTAGAAACAGGTGTGCTCCTTCTCCGTGAAGGCGTTGAACTCGCCGCCGACCGCGTCCATGGCGCTGGCGATGTCCAGGGCGTCGCGGTGGCTGGTGCCCTTGAACAACAGATGTTCCAGGAAGTGGCTGGTACCGGCGAGCGAGCGCGACTCGTCACGTGAACCGACCGGGATCCAGACGCCGACGCTGACGCTGCGGACTCCGGGCATCGACTCGGTGACGACCTTAACGCCGCTCGGCAACTCCGAGCGCGTGATGACGCCACCGCCGGTCGCGGGCAGTTCGCGCGTACGCGTTCGGGAGGAGGTCATCGATCGATCGTAGAGCCGCGTCGCGATCAGGCCGACGGCGCGGCGTCGAGCGGACGATCCCACGCCTGGCGGGCGATGTCGAAGATTCGTTCACCGAAGAGCACGAGCCGGACGTCGAGCTGCGCCGGCGCGGCGCGCAATTCAGCGAGCGCGATGGTGACGGCGTCGGATATCGGCCAGCCGTAGGCGCCGGCGGAGATCAGCGGGAAGGCGATGCTGCGTGCCCCGAGCTGCAGGGCCATCTCGAGCGACGCTCGATAGCACGAATGCAGAAGGGCCGAGCGGTCCTCGCGGCGGGAGAAGACGGGCCCGACCGTATGGATGACCCAGCGAGCCGACAGCACGCCCGCCGTGGTCGCTACGGCCTGTCCGGCCGGCAACCCGTCCGGCAACCGAGTCTGGCGCAGCCGGCGGCATTCGGCGAGGATCGCCGGTCCACCCTTGGCGTGGATGGCGCCGTCGACACCGCGGCCTCCGAGCAGGGTCGAGTTGGCGGCGTTCACCACGGCATCCACGGCCTGCGCGGTGATGTCACCTTCGATCAGTCGCAACGGCATGCGATTCAGTCTGCCTCGGGCGGATCGACCGGAATCGGCACCACGGGCGTGTGCACCCTGTCGCGGCGCGTCTCGGGAGATCGCACGACCGCCACGATCGGAAGCAACGTCACGACCGCACCCAGCCCGAACGCGGCCCCGTAACCTCCCCCGTCGGCCAACCGGCCGGCGAGGACCGGTCCGACGACCGAGCCGGCGTCGCCGGCCATCTGGAAGGTAGCGACGACCGTGCCGCCGCGTCCCCGCAGCACGTCGCCGAGCATGGCACCGGGCGCGACGGACAGCGCGGCGCTGGCCACCCCGAGCAACGCCATCGCGCCGAACAAGGTCGCAAGCGACGGCGACAACGGCACGAGGGCGAGACCGGCCGCACCCGCGACCAGCCCGACGAGCAGGACCGGGCGCCGGCCGGACGAGTCGGCCAGGTGGCCGGTCGGCGCCAACAGCAACGCACTCACCACACTCACGACGAAGAATCCGGCATAGGTCCAACCCGAGCCTCGGTGAAGCACGTCCGACACGTACAAGGGCACCAGCGCGGTGCGTACACCGGAGACCGTCCACTGCGCGATCAGATTGGTGGCCAACGCGGTGCGGTACGCGGGTAGCCGGACGGCGTCTCGCACGCCCAGAGTCGGATCACGGCCGAGATCGGGCGCGGCGAGTTCACTGGGGCGTAAGCCGCGCAGGGCGATCGCGCCGGCACCGACCAGGGTCGCGGCATACAGGAAGAACGGCGCCCGCAGTGACCAGGCGGCGACGAAGCCCAGCGCGGGGCCGGCGATCGTGCCAAGCAGGAAGCCGCCCGCGTAGACCCCCTGGGCACGTCCGCGCAGATGATCCGGCGTCACCCGTATCAAGAGGCTCGACGAAGCCACGCTGAACATGATCGAGCCGACGCCGCCCACGCCGCGCAGCACGAGCAACTGCCAGTAGCTGTCGGCCAGGCCGGCCAGGGCGCTGGAAGCCGCTACGATCCCGATGCCCAACGCCAGCACCAGCCGCTCCCCCAGCCGATCTACCACGCGGCCGACCAACGGCGCCGTGATCAGGCGGGCGAAGGCGAAGGCGCTCAGGACCGCGCCGGCCGCGGCCTTGCTGACGCCGAAGTGGCGGGCGAACAACGGGATGGCGGGCGCGACGACGCCGAACCCGAGGGCGACCATGAAGGACACCGCGACCAAAGCACCGACCTCGGGCGGCAGCTGCCGCAGTGACGCACCGCGCAGCGCCGGCCTCACGATTGCGGTGAGGGCGTCACCGCGGCAGCCAGGCGTCCGGAGCGTCGACCATGCGCCGCACATGCGGGGGCAACTTGCCCGACAGCACCTGGGCGAGGGTCGTCTCGTCGAGTACCCGACGCAGGCTGGCCCGCACCGCCACCCACACCTCGGGTAGGTGCTCGGCCACGCCCTCGTAGGTCGTTTCGTGCGGACGCAGGCCGCGAACCTCCGCCAAGGGGCCGTCGACCGCGCGGATCACCGCACCCAAGGTGATCTCGTTGGCCGGGCGGGCCAGGGCGTAGCCGCCCTCGGCACCACGCTGGCTGCGGACCAGACCGGCTCGGCGCAGCTCGCCGAGAATCGCCTCGACGAATTTCCGCGGCAGGTGCTGCTCGCCGATGATGACGTCGACCTTGACCAGCTCAGGTGCGCGTTCGGCCAGCCCCAGCAAGGCCCGCACCGCGTAGTCCGTCTTGGCCGATATCTCCACGCAGGCATCCTTGCAGGCGCGCGGGCTCGAGGCACGCGGACCCACGCAGGCGGCTCAGCCGGCCGCGCGCAGCGTGGACGCGTCGCGAGCGGCTCGCAGCCACACGCGGGCGCCCACCTGGAGCTTGAGCGCCTCGGCCTGGCCGCGATTGAGCTGCACCCAGGGCGTGCTGTCGGGTGTCGCCAGCTCGGCCCGAACCTCGAAGCCGATCCGCTGCAGCCGCGTGACCGACGCCTCGACCGCCCCCGGCTCGGGGGTCAGGAACACCTCGATGTCGTGCGGTCGCACCAGCTGCGGCCCGAGTCGGGTAACGGGGCCGAGGAACCCCATCACGAACTCGTTGTCCGGGTTGTCGTAGAGCTCGGTCGGAGTTCCGACCTGCTCGATCCGCCCGTGGTTGATGACGACGAGTTCGTCGGAAACCTCGAGGGCCTCCTCTTGATCATGGGTAACGAACACCGTGGTCACGTGCATCTCATCGTGCAGGCGACGCAGCCAATCCCGTAGTTCCTTGCGGACCATCGTGTCCAGCGCGCCGAACGGCTCGTCCAGCAGCAGGACGCGCGGCTGCACGGCCAGCGCCCGGGCCAACGCCATGCGCTGGCGCTGACCACCGGACAGTTGCGAGGGCAGCCGATCCGCGAACTGTTCGAGGTGCACCAACTCCAACAGCTCGTGAACCCGCTGGCGGATTTCGGCCTTGGGCCGCTTCCTGATCTCCAGACCGAAGGCCACGTTGCGGTACACGCTCAGGTGCTTGAACGCGGCGTAGTGCTGAAACACGAAACCGACGTTGCGGCGCTGGGGCGGCACCCCGGTGGCCTCCAAACCGTCGATGTGCACCGAGCCCTCATCGGGATCGTCGAGTCCACCGATGATCCGCAGCAGCGTCGACTTGCCACCACCGCTCGGTCCGAGCAGTGCGGTCAGCCGGCCGGTCTCGACATGGAGATCGACGGACTCGAGGGCAACGAAGTCGCCGAATCGCTTGGAGATGCCGACCGCCTCGATACCCATCAGCGTTGTCCCCCCGGACGGACGAAGGAGATCACGACCATACAAAGCACCGAAACGGCGATCAGAATGAGTGACAACTGGTAGGCACCCGGCTCGAACTGTTCGGCCCGTTCGTCGACGACCAGCGTGATGGTCTGCGTCTGCCCGGTGATGTCGCCGGACACGACCCGCAGCGCGCCGAATTCCCCGAGGCTGCGCGCGATGCTCAGAACGACTCCGTAGGCCAGCGCCCAGCGGATCGTCGGCAGCGTGACGCGGATCAGCCGCTGCCACGCGTTGGCGCCGAGCGATCGGGCGGCCTGGTCCTGATCAATGCCTTCCTCTTCAAGCACCGGCAGAACTTCCCGTAACACCAACGGAAGCGAGACGAATGAGGTGGCGAGCACCATTCCGGGGGCGGAGAAGATGACGTGGATTCCGGCCTTGGCGAGGTCAGTGCCGAACCGGCCGGTCGTCGTGCCGTAGGCGAGCACGAGGGCGAGTCCGACGACGATCGGCGAGATCGAGATGGGCACGTCGACCAACACGTCGAGCAACCGGCGCCCCGGAAAGCGATAGCGCGCGAGCAGGATCGCGACGCCGATTCCGAACACCGTATTGATGACGACCGCGGATCCGGCGACGATCGCGGTGACCTGATAGGCATGCACCGCGCTCTGCGCGCTGATCGCGTTCCAGAACGCTGATCCACCCTGCCGGATGGTGCGCCAGAGCACGATCCACACCGGCAGGATGACCAGCCCGACGACGTAGACAACCGCGACGGCCCGGCGAATGTAGCGAGCCGATCGCGGCCGCGTCTCCCTACCGCGAGTCCGGGGACCGGCCACGGCGGGTCGTTCCAGAACGGCATTGTCAGCCACGGCGCACCTGCCGACGATGGAAGATCCCGAGCGAACTCAAAACCACGATGCTGATCACGAGCAACACCGTGGACACGGAGGCGGCGTCGGCGAGGTAGCCGTCCTGGATCTGTCCGTAGACGTATTGCGACGCGACCGTGGTCCGCGGCAGGCCGCCGGCGATCAGAATGACCGAGCCGTACTCGCCCATCGCTCGGCCGAACGCCAGCGCCGCACCGGAGGCGATGGCTGGGGTGATGCTCGGCAACACGACCCGCCGGAACACGACCAGCGGCCCGGCGCCGAGCGACGCGGCGGCCTCCTCCACGTCTCGATCCAGGGCCATGAGCACGGGCTGTACCGTTCGCACGACGAAGGGCAGCGTCACGAACAGCAACGCCAGGACCACACCGGGCCGGGTGGCGTACAGGTCGAGACCGAGTGGCCCGCCCTTGCCGTAAAGCGTCAGCATGACCAGACCGGCCACGATGGTCGGCAAGGCGAACGGGATGTCGATGGCGATCTCGAGAAGGCGCCGACCGAAGAACCGGTCGCGCACCAGTACCCACGCGATCAACGTTCCCATGGCCGCGTTGACGACGGCGACGATCAGCGAGCTGATCACGGTCAGCCGTATCGCGTCCAGGGCGCCGCGCGAGCTCACGACGTGCCAGAACTCGTTCCAGCCGTGCCCGGTCCCCCGCGCCACCACGGCGGCCAGCGGGAGCAGTACGAGCACACTGAGCCAGATCACCGCCACGCCCAGGCTGACCCCGGCGGTCGGGGTCAGCCGGACGCGTTCGCCCGTGTCATGGTGCCCCCGGGCGGCCGCGGCGACCGGCGGGGTCTGGGCCAGCGTCACCCGCCGGCAATCTTGGTGACGATCCCGCTGTCCTTGTCGAAGTACTTCTTGTTCACCGCGGTCCAACCGCCCAGGTTGGCGATGGTCTCGAGCTTCTTTACGGTCGGATACGGATTGGACGGATCGTTGGCGCCCTTGACCGTGCCGGCCGGGATACCGCTCACAGCCGGCCGGAAGCCGGTGCTCGCGAAGATCTTCTGACCGGCGTCGCTCTCGGCATACTTCAGGAAGTTCTTGGCCGCAGCGGACGCATTCTTGGTGATCGCGGCCGGAGTCTCGATCAGGATCGACTCGTTGGGCACGATGTAGTCGAGGTTCTGGCCCTTCTGTCGGGCGGCGATCGCCTCGGACTCGTAGGAGATCAGGACATCGCCGGTGCCGTTGAGGAATGTGGTCGTGGCAG
>JAFAWL010000269.1 GCA_019241805.1 Actinomycetota bacterium | reverse complement strand
GTGCTCGACGAGGCCTACCGCGAGTTCGTCACCGATCCCGAAGTTCCCGATGGCGTGAGCTTGCTGGCCGGGCGAGACAACCTCGTCGTGTTGCGCACGTTCTCCAAGGCGTACGGGCTGGCCGGCTTGCGGATCGGTTATGCGTTGGCCTCCGACCCCGCGATCGCGACCGCGCTGCGCCAGACGCAGGTTCCCTTCGCCGTCACTCAGATCGCGCAGGACGCCGCGATAGCCAGCCTGGATCCGGAGGCGGAGAAGCAGTTGCTGGAGCGGGTCGGCGAGACCGTCGAGCAGCGAACACGGGTCCGGGCCGAGCTGCAGTCGATGGGCTACGACGTGCCGCCGACCGAAGCCAACTTCGTCTGGCTGGCGCTGGGCGACCGGACCCTGGACTGGGCGCAGGGCTGCGCCGAGCGCCAGGTGATCGTGCGACCGTTCGCCGGACACGGTGCGCGCGTCACCATCGGATCCGTCGAGGAGAACGATCGATTGGTCGCCGCGGCTCGTGACCTGGGGGCCTGACCGCGCGGTGACCGATCGGCGCCTCCCGCCTTGCGGCTGCGATGAACCTCAGTCTCGAGGTGTGCCGCCGGCTTCCGCGCTGACCGCCGCTGCCACCGAGCGGGCGACCTCGGGGTCGAAGACGCTGGGCACGATGTAGTTCGCATTGAGCTGGTCGTCCGACACGCAGCCGGCGAGCGCGGTGGCCGCCCGCAGCAACATCCGACTCGTCACCTCGCGGGCGCGGGCGTCGAGCAGTCCGCGGAACACACCCGGGAAGGCCAGCACGTTGTTGATCTGATTGGGGTAGTCGCTGCGGCCGGTGGCGACGACTGCGGCCAGGCGCTGGGCCGCGTCGACGTCGACTTCCGGGTCAGGGTTGGCCAACGCGAACACCACGGGCGAGGGCGCCATGTCCTTGATCCACTCAGCCTCCATGACCCCTGGGGCACTGACGCCGATGAACACATCGGCACCATGCAGGGCATCGTGCAGTTCGCCCGTGACGCAATCGGGGTTGGTCAGCTGCGCCAGCGCCCGCTTGGCATCGTTCAACTGCGGGTCGCCCGGTGAAAGGATGCCCTCGCGATCCCAGACCAGAATCGACCGCACTCCGGCCGCCACCAACAGCGACACGATCGCTGTGCCGGCGGCACCGCCGCCGGAGATCACCAGGCGGGCCGAGTCGAGTGACTTGCCCACGCAGCGCAGCGCATTCGTCAATGCGGCAAGCACGACGATCGCCGTGCCGTGCTGGTCGTCGTGAAACACCGGGATGTCGAGCTCCGCGCGCAACCGGCGCTCGACCTCGAAGCAGCGCGGGGCGGAGATGTCCTCCAGGTTGATGCCACCGAAGCCGGGTGAGATTGCCCGCACGACCTGCACGATCTCGTCGACGTCCTGGGTGTCGAGACAGATCGGCCACGCGTCGATCCCGGCGAATCGCTTGAACAGCGCCGCCTTTCCTTCCATCACCGGTAACGCTGCCCCGGGCCCGATGTTGCCCAGTCCGAGCACTGCCGATCCGTCGGTCACGACGGCGACCGAATTGCCCTTGATCGTCAATCGCGAGACATCGGCCGGATTGGCCGCGAGCGCGAGCGAGACCCGCCCGACGCCAGGGGTGTAGGCCATCGAGAGATCGTCGCGTGTACGCAACGGCACCTTGGACTCGACGGAGATCTTGCCGCCGATATGCAGGAGAAACGTTCGGTCGCTGACCCGGTGGACGGTGACGCCTTCGACGGCTTCCAGGGCTCGGACCAGCTCCTGCGCGTGTTCGCCGTTGGCCGCCGAGCAGGTGACGTCAATCGTGATCCGGTCGGAGCGCGACTCGCTGACGTCGATCGCCGTGACCAGCCCGCCGGCGGCGCCCACTGCAGTTGCGAGCAGGCCGACGACCGAAGCGCTCGGGGCGGCGTAGAGGCGGACGGTGATTGCATAGGACGCACTGGTCGGTAGCGGCCGCGGTCGGGCCGAGTCGGCGATACTCACGCGTTTATCGTGTCACTGCCGTTTTCCCGTGGGCGTCCTGTGGGTCCTACGCCGAGCGGGCGCGGTTGGTGCGAGGATGGACGCGTCCGCAAAGTCACAACGAGGTGACCTGACAGTGTCCGAGGTCGGCGTGTCCGCCATCCACCCCGGCAGCGAGGCCGCTGCCAATCGATCCCGCTCCGCCGTCCCGTCCGCCGTTCCGTCCGCCCTCCCGTCGGCCGAGGACGCCGTGCTCGACGTCGCCGTATTCCTGCGTCGATATCTGGCCCATTCCTCCAGTCAGCTGCCCGGCCGGCCGCCCAGTGTGCTGCAGGACATCGCCGTCCGGCACCTGGCTCTGGGTCGTCGTCGCCAGCCGGACGAGATCCTCGTGACCGCTTACGACGTCGATGCCGACACCAGCGCGATCGACGTGATCTGCGCGGATGCCCCGTACCTGATCGACTCGATCCGGGCCGAGCTCGACCGGTCGATGTATCGGGTCGAACAAGTGCTGCACCCGCAGATCGTCGTCGAGCGCTCGGACGACGGCCTTCTGAGCTACGTCGTCGACGTCGAAGACAACGCTGAACTGCCCGATGGAGCTACCGCCGAAGCCTGGATACACCTCGAGACCGACGTCATTCCGGCCGAGGAGATCGACGGGTTGGTGGCGGACGTCCATCGTGTGCTCACCGACGTGCACTACGCAGTAGTCGACGCACCGGCCATGTACGCGCTCATCCGGCGACTTGGTGACGAGCTCACCGACGATCCCGGTCAGTTCGATCGCGAGACGAGCATCGAGGCGGGTGCCCTGCTGCGCTGGCTCGCCGATGGCAATTTCATGATTCTGGGCCACGCCTCGTACTCGGCCAACGAGCTCGCCTCGACCGGTCGTGAAGTTCAATCCGACACCGAGGGCATCCTGCGTGGCGAGGCGACGATCACTCCGCTGGAACTGCTCCCGGCATTTCGGAGCGGCGCCCCGCTCGTGATCTTCAAGTCGCCCCTCGTCTCGACCGTGCGACGATCCGTGCGTTACGACTGCGTCACCGTGATCACGCCCGGCCGGGCGGGCGAGCCGCAACGGGTGCACGTCTTTCTCGGCCTGATCAGCAACGCGGAGGACGGCAACGTCCAAAGGGTCCCGGTGGTGCGCCGGCGCATCGCCGAGGTCCTGCTTCGCAGCGGGGCCCGTGCTAACAGCTACACCGGCCGGCAGCTACTCGCCGCGCTGCGCACGATGCCTCGCGATGAGCTGTTGGAGGCACCGACCGGCGATTTGCTCAAGCTCGCGCCGCTGGTCGTCGATCGTGCCGAGCACGCTGCCGTCGGTGTGTTCGCCCGGGTACATCTGAACCGCGACTTCGTCACCGTCCTCGTCTACTTTCCGGCCGAGCGTTTCGGGCCGGAAACGCGTCGCAAGGTGCGCGAGACGATCACGCGTCACTGGCCGGGTGAGTTGGTCGCCCGTGACGACCGGATCGTCGAGCTCGGCCTGGCGCGCATGCAGTTCCTGATCGCCTTACGTCCGGGCCTGGCTGTTCCCGAGGTCGATCGGCGCGTCGTCGAGGCCGAGGTCGCCGCCGTCACCCGCCGGTGGAGTGACGACCTGGCCGACCTGATCGCCATCGGCACGTCGAGCGAGGATGAGGCCGAACGCCGACTGCGCCGCTATACCGGCGCGTTTCCCGAGGCGTACAAAGAGGATTTCGGGGCGTCTACGGCCGTCGAGGATATCTCGCGCCTGGAAGGGATTCCGGACGAAGACGGTTTGGCGTTCGCTGTTTACCGTCCCCCGGCCGACGACGGCGCCGATCGTCGCTTGAAGGTGTACCGCACGGGTCAGTCGTTGTCGTTGGCCCGCGCATTGCCGATCTTCGTCCAGATGGGCATCGAGGTCCTGGACGAACGCCCGTACGAGATCAGCCGTCCCGACGGTACGGTGACGTGGATTTACGATTTTGGCCTGCGATTGCCGCTCGGCGTCGAACTTGACGCCGAGCGCACCGACATCTTCGTCGAGGCGCTCCGGCATCTGTGGCGCGGCGAGATCGAGCAGGACGGCTTTAACGCGCTGGTCACCCGCGCCGGCATGACCTGGTGGCAGGCGAACGTCCTGCGCGCATATGCCAAATATCTTCGCCAGGCCGGGTCCAACTTCAGCCAGGGCTACATCGAGCAGGCGCTCGTCGAGAACGCCGGCATCGCGGTCAAGCTGGTGAACCTTTTCCAGGCGCGGTTCGATCCGCAACGCGCCGGCGTTCCGCAGATCGCCGGCGACGGGAGCGCGACCCTCGTCGAGGAGATCGAGGCAGAGCTGGCCGAGGTGGACAGCCTCGACCAGGACCGCATCGTGCGTTCGCTTCTCGGGCTGATCCGCGCGACGTTACGCACCAACGCCTACCGGCGGCGCGACAGCGCAGGAACACCGAACTCGACAACGCTGGCGATGAAGCTCGATCCCCGCCTGGTGCCTGATCTGCCCTCGCCGCGGCCGCGCTTCGAGATCTGGGTGTACTCACCACGCGTCGAGGGTGTGCATCTGCGTTTCGGCCCGGTCGCGCGAGGCGGCCTTCGTTGGTCCGATCGCCGCGAGGACTTTCGAACCGAGATTCTGGGCCTGGTCAAGGCACAGATGGTGAAGAACGCGGTGATCGTGCCCGTTGGCGCGAAGGGCGGGTTCGTCGCCAAGCGACTCCCGGACCCGGCGCGGGATCGAGAGGCCTGGTTGGCCGAGGGTGTGGCCTGCTATCGCACGTTCATCTCGTGCCTACTCGATCTGACCGACAACTATGCGCCCGACGGCAGTGTGGTTGCCCCGCCGGACACGCGCCGGTACGACGGCGACGACCCGTATCTGGTGGTCGCGGCCGACAAGGGAACAGCCACTTTCAGCGACATTGCCAACGACATCGCAGCGCAGTACGACTTCTGGCTCGGCGACGCCTTCGCCTCGGGTGGCTCGGTCGGCTATGACCACAAGGCGATGGGTATCACCGCGCGCGGTGCGTGGGAATCGGTGAAGTACCACTTCCGCGAACTCGACATCGACACCCAGACGCAGGACTTCACCGTCGTGGGTGTCGGGGACATGTCAGGCGACGTCTTCGGCAACGGCATGTTGCTCTCCGAGCACATCCGCCTGGTGGCCGCGTTCGATCATCGGCATATCTTTCTCGACCCTGATCCGGACGCGGCGGTTTCTTTCGCCGAGCGCCGCCGCCTGTTCGACCTGCCGCGGTCGTCGTGGGCTGACTACGACCTGGGGCTCATTTCACCCGGGGGTGGTGTCTTCGCCCGGACGATGAAATCGATCCCGATTGCCGAACCGGTTGCCACCCGGCTCGGGTTGGCGCCGGGCGTCTCGTCGATGACTCCGGCCGAGCTGATGCATGCCATCCTCGTGGCACCGGTCGACCTCCTGTTCAACGGCGGGATCGGCACCTACGTCAAGGCGTCGACCGAGTCACAGGCAGCGGTCGGCGACAAGGCCAACGACGCGCTGCGGGCCGACGCGGCGCAGCTGCGGTGCCGGGTCGTCGCTGAGGGCGGCAATCTCGGCTTCACGCAATTGGGACGCATCGAGTACGCGCGCGGCGGCGGCCACATCAACACCGACGCGATCGACAACTCGGCCGGAGTGGACACCTCCGACCACGAGGTGAACATCAAGGTGTTGCTCGACCGGGCCGTCGCGGCGGGCGCGTTGGCGCCCGGTGAGCGCAACGAGTTGCTGCTCGAGGTGACCGACGACGTCGCCGCGCACGTACTGCGGGACAACTATCTGCAGAACGTGCTGCTCGGCATGGCTCGACGCAACGCACCACAGATGATCACGGTGGCCGGTCGGTTCATCCGCGCGCTCGAACAGGTCGGCGATCTCGATCGAGCGCTGGAGTTCTTGCCCAGCCAGAAGGAGATTGAGGCGCGGGCCGCCGCCGGTTTGGGCATGACCTCTCCGGAACAGGCTGTCATGGCGGCCTACGCGAAGATCACTCTGGCCGAGCACATCACCGATTCGACACTTCCGGATGAGCCCTGGTTCCAGGCTGTGCTGCGCGAGTACTTCCCGCGGCGTATCGCCGCGCGCCTGGCCGAAACGCTCACCAACCATCCGCTCCATCGCGAGATCGTCAGCACGAGCGTCGTGAACGACGTGGTGAACCGCGCGGGTATTTCCTACGTCCACCGTGCGATCGAGGAGACCGGCGTCGATGTCGCCCAGGTCGCCCGGGCGTACACCATCACGCGCGAGGTATTCGGGCTCGAGCAGTTGTGGAACGAGATCGAGCAGCTGGACAATCGCGTGCCGACGTCGGCGCAACATGCTGCCTATCAGGAGATTCGCCGGTTGCTGGACCGGGCGACCCGCTGGTTGGTGGACGTTCGGTTCCCGATCACCGACGTTGCCGGTGAGATCGCGCGGTTCCAGCCGACGGTCCGCGAACTGTCTCCCGGGGTCACCGATCTGTTGCGCGGCAGCGAACGCGAGACGCTGCTGGCCGAGGTCGACCGGCTGGTTGCGCTCGGACTGCCGCGGGACCTGTCGCTACGCATCGGGGAACTGCTCAACGCGTTCCTGCTGCTCGATGTGGTCGAGATCGCGGCTGCGGGCCGACAGCCGCCGGCCGAGGTCGCCGATCTGCATTTCGCGCTGTCCGAACGGTTCAGCGTGGACGAGATGCTGACCAAGGTGACCCTGTTGCCGCGCACCGATCGGTGGACGGCGCTGGCTCGCGCGGCGTTGCGGCACGACGTCTACGCCGCGCTCTCGGCGATCACGACAGCAGTACTGCGCACCACTGATCAGAGATTGGACGGAGCGGCCCGGATGAGGCTCTGGGAGAAGTCGAACGCCGCGCGCGTCGAACGAGCGCGGGCCACTCTGGCCGAGGCGCTCAGCCGTGAGACGGTCGACCTGGCGACCTTGTCAGTCGCGTTGCGCGTCATGCGAGGCTTGCCGAGCTGACATGGGCGGAGCATGCGAGGCTTGCCGAGCTGACAATGGGCGGAGCATGCGAGGCTTGCCGAGCTGACAAAGGGCGCTCAGGTGCGTAGCGAGGCCCAGACCGTCGTCGTGCCGGGGCCGTTGTCGACGCCCCAACCCGCGGCGAGTGCTTCGACTATGCCCAGTCCGCGCCCGGAGGTCTGATCCGGCTTCGGATGCCGCACGATCGGGCGGCCGATCCCGCCGCCGTCGGTCACCCGGACGGTCACCGAGCTGGCGTCGTATTCCCACGAGACGGTGATGGAGCCGGAGCTCGCGACGCCGCCGTGTCGTACGGCGTTGGCGACCAGCTCGGCCGCGATCAACACGGCGTCGTCGATCACGGTGGAAGCGAGCCCGGCGGCGGTGAGGTCAGTGGCGAGTCGGCGGCGCACGATTGCACCGCTGGCCGGCTCATAGGGCACGGACATCGTCGTCACCAACGTCGATCACTTTCGGGGCGCACACAGCTGACGGCGCCCCTCTTTCCCATTTCTGCCCGAGTTGTAACAGGGCGGTGCGATCCGGCCCGTCGGGCGCTCATTGCGAACTCACCTGGGCCAGGACCTGGGTGGGTCGATCAGTGATGATCGCATCGACGCCGAGGCCGAGCAGGTACTCGACGTCGACCACTTCGTCCACGGTCCATACGTACACCCGTCGGCCGCGTTCATGTAGCCGTTCGACGATGTCCGGGTAGGCCCGGACCAGATGTAGACCCGGCCCGGCCGTCCCCACTCCGTGCGGCAGTTGGATCCGACCGCTTAGGGTTCGCTCGACGAGCAGCACCAATGGAACATCGGGGGCTAGCAGCCGCACTCGCCGAAGCGCCGTAGCCGCGAAGCTCATGACCGTGACGAGGGAGCTGTCGTCGGCTCGATGTCGGCGCGGGGCCACCGGGCCGGTCACGCCCGACCAGCCGAAGTGTCCGAGGGCGCGTACCAATTCCTTCTCGACCAGCCCGCCGTAGCGCGTCGGGTGCTTGGTCTCGATGAGCAACTTGACGTCGCGCGCCGAATCCCGGACCAGGCCCAGCAGGGTGTCGAGTAGTAATACCCCGCCGTCGGGTTCGAGGCGGTCAGGAGCTACGCCGGCGAGGTACGCGTCGTCGGTCAGCAGTTGGTCGGCCGAATCCGGCCATTGATCGTGCCAAGATGCGAAGTCGAGTGCGCGCAGCCCCGCGAGGTCCAGCTCACTGACGACGCCACGGCCGTTCGAGGTGCGTTGCACGGTGCGATCGTGTACGCAAACGAGGTGCCCGTCGCGCGTCAGGCGCACGTCGCATTCCAGGGCGTCGGCACCGGAGTCGATCGCCGCGACGTAGGCGGCGAGGGTGTGTTCGGCTCGGTCGTAGGACGCGCCCCGGTGCGCGACGACCATCGGACGGTCGAGCGGTCGCCACGTGTCGCGCGTTTGTCGAGGTCTCATCGGACATCAATCATGTCGTGCGAAAGGCGCGGTGCCCGCTCGAGCATGGCGTCACGCGACTATCTTGGCCGCTGCGTTACAGGGTAGTCGGCGGCGCGCCGGTCTCGCTGACCATTGGGCGGCCGGAACTCTGCCAAGCGTGCATGCCTCCGACCAGGTTTCGGGCGTCAAAGCCGTTCTGTACCAACCAGGCGGTGACCTGGGCCGAACGTCCACCGACGGCGCACACGACGACGATCGGGCGTCCGTCGGCAAGTTCACCGGGGTCGCGGCTGACGACCGACGGAACGCGGAACATCGGGACGTGCCGGGCGCCGTCGATGTGGCCGGCGGCCCACTCGTCGTCCTCGCGCACGTCGAGCAGAACAGCGTCGACCGGCACGTCGCCGACGGTGACGTTAGGGACATTCATGCGGTGCACCTCAGCGCAGCAGCCGGGACAAGCGGCGATCGGCCAGTTCGCGCCCGTCGGTCTGGCAGGTCGGGCAGTACTGGAAGGACTTGTCCGCAAAGGACACCTCGCGCACGGTGTCGCCGCAGACCGGGCAGGGCAGGCCGGTGCGGGCATGCACCACCAGCCCGCTTCGCTTCTCGCCCTTAAGCGTGGCCGCCTTCTGGCCGACCGAACGAGCGACCGCGTCCTTGAGCACGGTCTGCATCGCGGCGTGTAGACGCTCGATCTCAGCGGACGTCAGCTTGGCCGCGATCTTGAACGGAGACAGTCGGGCGGCGTGCAGGATCTCGTCGGAGTAGGCGTTTCCGATGCCGGCGATGACGGCCTGATCGGTGAGAACGCCCTTGATCTGGCCGCGCTGTGAGCGCAGGACTTCGGCCAGCTCGTCGGCGCTGAGGGCGAGCGCGTCCGGCCCGAGGCGAGCGATGCCGGGAACGTCGGCCGGATCGCGGACGAGGTAAACGGCCAGTCGCTTCTGAGTGCCGGCCTCGGTCAGGTCGAAGCCGCTGACCGGGCCGCCATCGAATTCCGGCGCGAGGTGTGCCCGCAGCGCGAGAGGTCCCTTGCCCGGCTTCGGTGGAGCCGGCGTGAGTTGCTCGCGCCACTGCAACCAGCCGGCGCGGGCAAGGTGAATCACCAGATGCAGGCCGCCGATGTCGAGGTCGAGGAACTTGCCGTGCCGACCGACCCCCTCGACCGCGCTTCCGTAGAGAGCCGTCATCGGCGGGTCGAAGGTCTTGAAGGCGTTGATCGCCGCGATGTCCACGCGGGCGAGCGCACGTCCTACGGCTCGCTCGCGCAGGAACGCGGCGAGCGCCTCGACTTCGGGCAGTTCCGGCACGATTCCAGCCTAGCCAGCCGTGCGGACGCTGACAGCTGTGTTCGCCGTGAGCCCGGAACGGCGTGGCGGCACGCTCGACTGCGTCCGGTTCGCGAGGACGCTACGGGTCGACGTAATCTGGGGTGGCGAGCCGCGCGGCGCGACGTGTGCGCCCGGCTGCCGCGTCGACTGGAGGCGTTCGGCGATGACCCAGTGGGGCCTCGATGCGTTGTTCAATCCGGCCAAGCGCCACATGGACGAGGAGAAGCGCCGGCTGCAGTCAACCCGGGAAGAGGTGGGCGACTCCTCGGGCGGCCGTCGGATCGACCTGGAGAAGGGCAAGGTGCGGCTGACCGGCCAGCCCGACCAGGACGCCGATGA
>JAFAWL010000415.1 GCA_019241805.1 Actinomycetota bacterium | reverse complement strand
GCTGTTCGAGCTCCAGTGGGACAACAGTCCGGGGCCCACCACGACGAGGTTGCCGTCGGACTGCATGAACGCCGACCACATGCCCCCCGGAGACGTGAGCGCCTGGCCGTTGGTGATCGTCTGCCCGGCGGACAGCGTCCATCCGTTGGTCAGGGCCGGCGGTGGCACGGCGGGGTTGGGATTGCCCGATGATCCGAGCGGCAATACCGTGCCGCTCGCCCACAAAGCGGCGCCGGTGATCGCTGTGAGCACGAGATTTCCGTCGTTCTGCAGCGTCAGCGTCGCGGCCGAGCCTGATCCGATGCGCTGGTTGCCGGTACGCCAGAACAGCGCCAGGCTGCCGTCGGCCTGCAGGCTCAGATACGACGAGCCGTGCAGGGTGCCCGACGACCACTGGGGCCGTCCGACCGCGTCGTACAGCACCACATTGCCGTCGGCTTGCATGACCAGGGAGAAGTTTCCGTTGGCAGACTTCATGGATTGTCCGGGCGAGAGCTGTTGCCCGGCGGTCATCGTCGCTCCCGTGGGCTGGGGTCGGGAGGGGATCGAGAAATTCGGGTTGCCGGTCGATCCGGCGGCCAACGTGCTGCGCGACGCCCACAGAGCGGCGCCGCCGGCGGTATAGAGCACGAGGTTCCCGTCGTCCTGCAGGATCAGGCGCGCTCCGGCATTGCCAGCGGTTCCGGTCGCCCACAGAGCCGCGCCGGCGTGATAGAGCACGGCGTTGCCGTCAGCTTGCATGCTCAGCGCGCCGACGCCTTTTCCGCCGGTGCCCGTGGCCCAGATCGGCCGGAGCAGGGCATCGTAGAGAACGACATTTCCATCGCCCTGTACCGCCAGGCTGAAGTTGCCGTTCGGAGACTCGAGCGACTGCCCGCTGGTCAGCGTCGAGCCTGAGGCGAGCACATTGGTCACGGGCGACGCGGCGGCGCCGGCGCTGATCGCTACGAGCGCTGACAGGCCGAGGAGCATTGACGAAGCTAGAATGGCTATGCGACGTATGGGCCGTTGAAGCATGGGATCTCTCTTTGGTGCGGCGTCGCAGGCGACGTCCGGAACGGAGCGGGGGTCCCCGAAACCCACACGATGTTGACATAGTGACTGCTGTGTCACAAGTGACAGAAGTGAATTCTCAGTATCGTCCCTCAGTTCGTCGCGTCCAGGTAGGCGTCGATGGTGGCCGAGGTGCAGCGTTGCCAGGTCCACTCGGCAGCGCGCTCGCGACCACGACGCGCCACGTCGGCGTCCGGTGTGCCCGTAGACACTGACACGAGCGCCGCCGCCAGCTCCTGCTGATCCCTTACTAGTTCGGCGGTGTCGCCGAGCACCTCGCGGGTCACCGGAAGGTCGCTCGCGATCACCGGTACTCCGGCGGCGAGCGCTTCGAGCGGTGGCAGCCCGAATCCCTCGTACCGACTCGGAAACGCCAGAGCCGTGGCGCCGGCCACGACGCCGCGCAGCGCGGCGTCGTCCAGGTAGCCGGTGAGAATCACGGCTCCGGTCGGCAGGTCGGTCAGCCCGAGTGCGGGACCCCAACCGGGCGGGCCCACGATGACCAGCGGAGGTACTTGCGGTTCCTCGCCACGGGCTTGTCGGTACGCGCGCACCAGTCCGTCGAGATTCTTGCGCGGCTCGACCGTGCCCACCGCGATCACGTACCGCTCGGGCAGTCCCAGCCGGCGTCGCGCCGGTCCATCGAGCGGCTGCGAATCGAACCACGACTCGTCGACGCCCAGCGGGGTGATCCGCACTCGGCCGGCGGCCGTGGGGAATTCCGCCGTCAGCTCGTCCGCGACGGCGTGCGAGGGCGTGCAGATGATGCTGGCCCGCTCGATGCCGCGAGGGACCAGCTCACGGTAGGCCAGACTCGCCCGATCCACCGTCTGCGGATACCGCAGGAACGCCAGGTCGTGCACCGTCACGACGCCCCGAGCCCGGGCCAGTGGTGGCAGCACGAAGTTGGTCGCATGAAAGACGCCGAGCCGACCGGTCAACGCCTCGACCGGCGGAAAGGCGCTTCGCTGCCAGGCCCAGCGCAGCGCGCGGGCCGGAACCGGCCGCGCCCGAACCGTCACGCCGGCGGGCGCCACTTCGCGCAGCCGACCCCGGCCCCGAAAGGTGAACGCGGTCGCGAGCACCTCGGCGCCGGAGTCGGCCAAACCTTCCATCAGCCGCGACGTGTAGTTGCCGACACCCGTCCGTCGGCCGAGCAGCGGGGTAGCGTCCAGCCCGATGCGGGGCAGCCGGACACCGTAACGGCGAGCGTCGGTCATGGCAGGTCGGTGAAGTACTCCACGCTTCCGATGATGGTCGCGATGATGTTCTCGTCCCGGAAGCCGTAGTTCTGGATCAACCCGACGGTGTAGGCGATGCCGCCGGGATCACCGTTTCGGCCGAGGTAGGCCGTGTACCAGCCGTTGACGACCAGCGCCAGCGCTTCGGTCGACATGACCAGCGCGGCGGAAACGGCACCACGCGGTGCGCCGCCGTTCAGCAGACCCACCCAGTAGTTCTTGCCACTCGGATCCGGTGCCCGGTTGACCAGATCGTGATAAACGCGATCGACGAAGGCAGAATTGTTGCCGCCGGCGACGGTGAAGTATTCCGGCGATCCCACGAAGTTCGTCTTCAGATTCTCGATCGTCATACCAGCACGCATCTGTCCGAGCCAGTAGTTCAGGCCGGCGCTGTCGGCCGGTCGGCCCAGGAACGCCTGGTACACCTGATTGATGAGTCGAGTGCGGCTCTCGTCACTCGTGGCCAGGATGTTGGCGATCGTGCTGCGGGGGGTGCCGAACTCCAGCTTGCCGAGCAGATAAGCCTGACCGCTGCTGTCGGCCGCCCGGCCCAGGATGTCCTGGTAGGCCTTGCCGACGAAGCTGGTCAGCCGGGCGACCTGCGCGCTGGTCAACGGCTGCAGCCCGGTACGGGCCGACGTCCCGTGGAAAGTCGGCCAGGGCGCGGCACCCAGCGCGGTGCCGGTGGTCCAGACGTTGACCTGATCGACATCCGGGTTGTCCCGCAGACCGTTTCCGTTGGCGTCGCGCAGCGAGTTCTGCACGATCCACACCTGGCCCCCGATCGAGGCGATGGTTGCCGGCGCGCCGGGCGCGTTGATCCCTCCGGTCGAGGGTATCGAGCCCTGGTCGGGCGATTCGATGGCGCCGGTGACTCCGTTGAGGATGCGCATGTAGTGCTCGTCCATGGCGATGACGTCGGGAACGCCGTCGTTGTTCACGTCGGCGACCACGGGGGAGTTGTGGGTCTGCACGCCGGCGGCACACGCGACGCCGGTGTCACGCGTGCAGGTGTGCCACAGCCGGGTGCCGTCGGGTGCGTACGCGTCGGTCCAACCGCCCTCGGTCTCGATCACCACATCCAGTTGGCCGTTGCCCTTCAGATCGGCAATCGCCGGGCTGGCGAACACCCGGCCGGCCGTGGTCACCGGCCAACCGGGCAGGTAGTGCAGACCACCGCTGTCGACGGTGAAGGCCAGCACCTGGTTGCCCGGTCCGGCGGGATCGCCTCCGGGCGCCGGCCAATCGTTGGTGCCGGTGCCGATAACGATGTCGAGCTTGCCGTCGCCGTTGAGATCGGCCAGCGCCGGCGAGGACCAGATGACCTGCTGCGGATAGAAGCGCGGCCATCCAGGCTGCACCGTGCCGTCGTGGCGCAGGACGGTGATGTATCCCCCGCGGTTGTGGAACTGGTTGGTGCAGAGCTGCCCGGGTACGCCGTCGCAGTCGAACCCGAAGACGATCTCGGGCCAGCCGTCGTGGTCGATGTCGCCGACCGCGACGCTCGACCATGAGGTGTCCCCGAAGAAGAACGGGAATCCGGGCGCCTCCTGCCCGTTCAGCTTCCAGGCATGGAGGTACTGGTCCCAGCTCGTGGCGATGATCTCCATCTGGCCGTCGTGGTTCAGGTCCACGGCGACCGGCGTGGAGAACACCCCGGCCTGCGTGTTCGGGGCGTGCCCGGCGTTCACCCGGAACACTTCCGTGCCGCCCGCCTTGAATCC
>JAFAWL010000226.1 GCA_019241805.1 Actinomycetota bacterium | reverse complement strand
CCATTGTTCTGCTCACCTTCAACTGCGCCCATCGGTTGTCGCCGATCCTGCGTCGCCTGACCGGGCTGGGGCTTCGCGTCGTCGCGGTCGACAACGCCTCGTCCGATGCGACGCGAGCTGTCCTCGCCACCTACGAGGGCGTCACTGTCGTCAGCTTGCACCGTAATATCGGCGCCGCCGCGCGCAATGTGGGCGCCACCGTGGCAGCGACTCCGTACATCGCCTTCTGCGACGACGACGGATGGTTCGAACCCGCGGGTATTCGCCAAGCGGTGAGCTTGCTCGATGAATGGGACCAACTGGCCCTCATAAACGCTCGCATCCTCGTCGAACCCGAGGGCTACCTAGACCCGATTTGCGAGGAGATGGCGCAGAGTCCCTTGCACGACAAGCACGGACCCCCGGGCCACGTGCTGCTTGGATTCATGGCCGGCGCCGTGATCGTGCGACGGGCTGCCTTCGAATCGGTCGGCGGGTACGACGAATTCTTCTTCATCGGCAGCGAGGAAGAGACCCTGGCGATGAAACTGGCGCGCCAGGGCTGGCAGCTGCGCTACGTCCCCGAGGTCATCGCACACCACCGCCCCAGCATCGCCAACGCGCCCGTCCTGGGCGCCTACCGAATGCGAAACACGCTGTGGAACACCTGGCGCCACCGACGATTGCGAAGTGCGCTGCGGTGGACGCAGTTCGTGCTGGTAGACACCCCGAAGGATCGCGACTGGCTGCGCGGCCTGACGATGACCATCCGCGGTCTGCCGGCCGTGCTGCGCCTGCGGGATCCGATGGGGCCCGAATTGGATCGCGCCTACGCGCAGCTCGACGCGCGCCGATTCGCGCAGCGACGCCCGCGCTCCACCGCGGCGGCCGGTTCGATCGGGTTGCCAGGCAGCCGTCGAGCTCCCGATAGAAGTCGAGAACGGACGGGTACGAGCCTTAGCGTGTCGACCCCGGAGCCTCCCGAGATCCCGATGCCGGATGTGCTCGACCCCGATCGTCCGCGGCTGGTCGCCAAGGAGGACGTCGAGCCGGCGGGCGCCCAGATCTCAGCGCTCGAACGAGCTCTTCGCGATTCGTGTGAATACGGCCGCACGCTTTGGCATGACGTCGATTCCTTGCGACGGTATCTACTGGTCAGCCTGCCCGACGACCCGCGGCGGCCGGGCCCTCACCGCCTGACGGCCGCGCCGACCGGGCCGGACGACGAACAGGGGTGGCAGGCGTGGATCGGCGCGTATGCCGAAGCCACCTCGGTGCTCGTCGGCCGCAATGGCGATTCGGGCTTCGGTTTGAGCGAAGCCCGCCGGGAGGCTCAGCAGCGGCGAACTGCGGCCAACGTGCGGCTGCTCGATCAGACGATCGCCGAGCAGCGCAACCATGCCGACGCGGCCGGGCGCGGCCTGAGCGTCCGCAACGTCGTCGTGGTGGCCACGGGCACGCTCGCGGGCCGCTGGATCCTGCGGCGCGCGTTGCGGCCCGCTCGTCGTGCGGGCCACCCGAGACGCTCAATCGATCGCGTATAGCAGCACCGACACCAGAGCCGCCATACCGGGCGCGGCCGGAATGGTCAGGAGCCACGCGACGACGATGTTTCCGGCGACGCCCCATCGCACCGCCGACAACCGTCGGGTTGCACCGACCCCCATGACCGAAGCCGAGATGACGTGGGTGGTCGATACCGGCAGTCCCCACTGCGCCGTCGCCAGCAGCACGCCACTGGACAGGGTCTGGGCGGTGAATCCGCTGGCCGGCCCCGCATGCCCGGACGGACTTCTGATCACTCCCCCACCGATGGTCTTGGCGACCGCGGTCGAGACGAGCGCGCCGACGACGTTCAGGACAGCGGCCAGCATCAACGCCAGCCGCGGCGTCAGGGCCCGGGTGGAGATCGCGGTCGCAATTGCATTGGCCGAGTCGTGGAATCCGTTGGTGTAGTCGAATCCCAGCGCGACGATGACGATGACAACGACCAGCGTGGTCGAACCCACCCGTCAGGCCTCTTTCACGGCGATCGTCTCAACCGCGTGAGCCACATGCTCGAGCGCGTCGGCCGCCTCTTCGAGTTGATCGACGACCTCGCGCAGCTTCAACACCTGCAGCAGCTCTATTTCCCCACTGAACAAGCGGGCCTGCAGCTTGCGATACACGCGGTCGGCTTCGTTCTCGAGTCGGTTGACCTCGATCCAGCAGGGCTCGAGATCGCCGAGTGTCCGCAATTTCGACATGGCATCCGCCGTGATGGCCGCCGAGCGTTCGAGCAACCGCAATTGCTCCTCGACCAGGCGCGGGAGCGGACCGACGTCGGCGACGACGATGAAGTCGGCCACCGCGTCCATGGCATCGACCACGTCGTCGAGCCGGGCGGCCAGGCGATAGATGTCCTCCCGATCGAACGGCGTCACGAAACTCGTGTTGAGCTGGCGCAGGATGCGATGGGTCACGCCATCATTGGCGTGTTCCTTTTGGCGCAAGGCATTCGCCACAGCCGCTCGGTCACAGCCCGGCCGGCAGAGACCGCCGAGGAGTTCAGCCGCGTCGCGCACATTTCGCCCGGCCTCCTCGAACATCTCGTAAAAGGCACGATCGCGGGGAGACAGCCGGAACGGCATCACGC
>JAFAWL010000131.1 GCA_019241805.1 Actinomycetota bacterium | reverse complement strand
CCGTCGATCGCGATGGCGCAATCCGCGACCGTCGATGTAGAGACCGACCGTGTGTAAGGAGCCGTCGAACCAGTCGGGGTCGGCGAGTTCCCGCCCGGCCGGGTGGAACCAGGCCACGTCCTTGCACCCGTCGCCGTCCGGCACCGGCCGGCCTTCGAAGAACGCCTGCTGGCGAAGCACCGGCGATCGGCGGCGCAGCGCCAGGAGCTTCGTGGCCAATTGCTGCACGTCGGCGGTCGAGTCCGACTCGGACCAGTCGACCCAGGAGACGTCGTTGTCCTGCACGAACGCGTTGTTGTTTCCGCCTTGGGTGCGCCACCGCTCGTCACCAGCTGTGATCATCGGGACGCCGGTGGACAGCAGCAGCGTGCTCAGTAGGTTTCGCGCCTGTCGTAACCGCAGCGCACAGATCGCCGGGTCGTCGGTCTGACCCTCGACGCCGTAATTGCGTGAACGGTTGTCATCTGTGCCATCGCGGTTGTTCTCGCCGTTGGCCTCGTTGTGCTTGTGCTCATAGGTCACGAGATCTCGCAACGTGAAGCCGTCGTGCGCGGTGACGAAGTTGATCGAAGCAAAGGGCAGTCGGCCGTCGTCGCCGTAGAGGTCGGAGGACCCGGTGAGGCGATACGCAAGGTCGCGTACCCCACCGGAGCTACCGCGCCAGAAGTCGCGCACCGTATCCCGGAACTTGCCGTTCCACTCGGTCCACAGCGGCGGGAACTCGCCGACCTGGTAGCCGCCGGCGCCAACGTCCCACGGCTCGGCGATCAGCTTCACATGTGAGATCACCGGGTCCTGATGGATCGTGTCGAAGAAGGACGACAGCTTGTCGACGTCGTGCAACGAACGGGCCAGCGCCGAGGCCAGATCGAAGCGAAACCCGTCGACGTGCATCTCGGTAACCCAGTAACGCAGCGAATCCGTGATCAGTTGGAGGGGGAACGGCCGCCGCGGATCGAAGGTATTCCCGCAGCCGGTGTAGTCGGTGTAGCTCGACGGGTCGTCGTCGGCCAGGCGGTAATAAGACGGGTTGTCGATGCCGCGGAAGCTCAACATCGGACCGGTCGGTTCGAGTTCGGCCGTGTGGTTGTAGACGACATCCAGGATCACCTCGATGCCGGCGGCATGCAGTGCACGCACCATCGCCTTGAACTCGCGGACCTGGTTGCCCCGACGGGCGGCATACCGTTCGTGCGGCGCGAAGAAGCCGATCGAGTTGTAGCCCCAGTAGTTGGTCAGGCCTCGCCGTTGCAACGACGGCTCGGACACCGACTGATGAATGGGCATCAGTTCGACGGCGGTGACTCCGAGCTTGGTCAGGTGTTCGATCGCGGCCGGCTGGGCCAAGCCCGCGTACGTGCCGCGGAACTCCTCGGGAATCTCCGGCATGGACTTGGTGAAGCCACGCACGTGTAGTTCGTAGATGACGGTGTCGGACCACGGCACGTTCGGGCGGTGGTCGTCGCCCCACGGGAAAGCTTCGTGGATGACGACGCACCTGGGCACATAGGGCGCCGAATCCTGGGCGTTGTCGGCGTACACCGCCGGATGGTCGACGAACTCGCCCTCGATCGCTCGCGCGTACGGATCGACGAGCAATTTGTTCGGGTTGTGAAACAGGCCGCGGGAAGGGTCGTAGGCTCCGTCGACGCGAAACCCGTAACGCTGCCCCGTGCCGATTCCTGGCAGGTAGCCGTGCCAGACGCGATAGGTCGCATCGCCCAAGGGGATTGTGGTCTCATGGCCGTCCGCGTCGAACAAGCACACCGAAACCCCGCTGGCGGTCGAGGACCACAGCGCGAAATTGGTTCCTTCGCCGTCCCACCGGGCGCCGAGCGGGAAGGGATCGCCCGGCCACGCCTGGTCGAGTCGCGCGGCGAGCGCCGCGGTGAGATTCTCAGGCAGCATCGAGACCGGACTCTAGCGCCACCAGGTCAACGGCTCACGCCGAGCGGTGTTTCACGAGTGGCCGTTGCGTTCTCAGGAAACGCATGGACGCCGCTCAGCTAGCTCGGAAGAGCCAGGTCTTACCTGGAAGTCGGTCGCGCACGGCGGCCGCGCAGTGGAGGTCATGAGATGCAACACGACGAGCACGATCGTTCGACGGACGACGCGCCGACCTCGGAGTCGGCCGGTGCGTCCACGTCGGTCACGGGGCCGATCGAGCCGATTCAGTCCACGCCCGCCGCCGGCACCGACTACCGCACCACACAGGTGCCGGAGGTTGGGGAGCCGTCGGTCGACTCGGCGCCGGGATTCGTTTTCGGAACTCCGCGCTACACCGACACCCAGCGTTTCGAGGGGTCGGCCGATGATCCCTTTGTCGCGCGCAGCGCCGGTTTCGCGGCGCCGTCGGACTACGGACAGCCCGACTACGGACAGCCCGACTACGGCCAGGCCGGTTATGGCCAGGCCGGTTATGGCCAGGCCGGCTACGGCCAGGCCGGCTATGGACAGGCTGGCTACGGACAGGCCGGCTACGGACAGGCGTACGACGCGCAGGGGCAGCAATACGGACAGGGCTACGGCGCACCCCAGTACGGACAGCAGGCCTATAGCCACTCTGGTTACCAAGCGCATCCTTACTACCAGGGCGGCAGTTGGCAGCACGGTGGTCAATACGGGTACGGCCAGTACGGCACCGGCCAGTACGGCTATTACGGCGGCACCTACTACCCACCGGGATACGGCCAGCCTCAACCGGCCGGCAGCGCCAAGCGGCGGTGGTTGGTCGGTGTCGGCATCGTCGCCGCGCTTGCCGTTGCCGGTGGAGCCGTCGCCTACGGCACCACCTCCTCCAATGGCAACTCGACGGCCGGCGCCGGTTCGGCCACCTCGAATCTGCCCAACAGCGGCAGCGGCGCTAGCAACGGCTACGGCGGTGCCCTGCCGGGTGGAAGCGGCGGGTTCGGCGGCAACGGCACGGGCGGCACGGGTTCGGGGGGCACCGGCGGCAACGGAACCAACACCTCGACCGGTTCGGCTACAGCGGCGCAACAGGTGGGCGTCGTGGACATCACGACCGTGCTGAAGTATCAGAGCGCCGAGGCCGCGGGTACCGGCATGATCTTGACGTCCAACGGCGAGATTCTGACCAACAACCACGTCGTCGACGGAGCGACCAGCATCACGGTCACCGTCGTGTCGACCGGCAAACAATATTCGGCCGCGGTCGTCGGAACCGATCCGAGCGCCGACGTGGCCGTGCTCAAGCTCGCCAACGCCAGTGGCCTCAAGACCATCTCGCTCGGCAAATCCTCGAGCGTCAAGGCCGGCGACAGCGTCGTCGCCGTGGGCAACGCCGGGGGCGTCGGTGGGGTGCCGAGCGCAGTGGCGGGCACCATCGAAGCGCTCAACCAGTCGATCACCGCCTCGGACCAGGACGGCTCCAATCCGGAGCAGCTGACCGGACTCATCGAGAGCAACGCTCCGATCCAGGCCGGTGACTCCGGCGGTCCGCTCTACGACTCGACCGGCAAGGTCGTCGGCATCGACACGGCCGGCAATGCCGCGTCCTCGCGTAGCGCCGCGACCGAGGCGTACTCCATCCCGATCGACACCGCGTTGTCGATCGCTTCACAGATCGAGGCCGGCAAGCCGTCGAGCACGATCCACATCGGCTACCCGGCGTTCATCGGTGTCGAGCTGAGCTCGAACGCCACGACGGCGACGATCTCCGATGTGTTGTCCGGCTCCGCCGCCGCGCAGGCCGGCCTCGTCGGCGGCGACACCATCACCGCGGTCGGGTCGTCCGCGGTCAACAGCGCGGCCGATCTCAAGA
>JAFAWL010000046.1 GCA_019241805.1 Actinomycetota bacterium | reverse complement strand
AACCCGCCGCTGCACGCGATCTCGAACGACACCAGCCAGAACGGCCTTTATACCTACAGTTCCAGCTCGATCTTCCCGACGAACAGCTATTACGCCAATAGCTACGCGGTGGACGTGCTGCTCCAGCCGACGCCTCCGGCCCAGGTGACGAATGTCACCGCCACGGCCGGGCTCCAGTCGGCGACGGTGAGCTGGTCGGCCCCGGCCAACGGGGGCGCGACTAAGTACACCGTCACTCCATACATCGGCTCGGCGGCGCAGACGCCAACGACCATCACGGGGTCGCCGCCGGCCACAGGCGCCACGATCAGCGGTCTGACCGCGGGCACCGCGTACACGTTCACGGTGTATGCGTCGAACGCCTATGGGAACGGTCCCGTATCAGCGGCGTCGAACGCTGTCACGCCCACCCCGCCCACCGCGCCGACGAGCCCGACCGGGGTCGTCGCGACTCCCGCCACCGGCCAGGCGCTGGTGAGCTGGACTGCCCCGAGCAGCAATAACGGCAGCGCGATCACCGGCTACACCGTGACGCCCTATATCGGGACGACGGCGCAGACCGGGGTTCCGGTCTCCGGCGGCGCGGCGACGTCGGCGACGATCACCGGCCTGACCAACGGCACGGCTTACACGTTCACCGTGTCCGCGACCAACGGCATCGGCACGAGCCCGGCCTCGGTTGCCTCGAGCTCGGTGACGCCCGAGGACGCAGTCCTGGACTTCGCGACGCCGTCGATCGCCGATTCGGGCGACACCTCCGGGTATGAGCTGGGCATGAAATTCACCTCCGATGTGGCCGGCAACGTCGTCGGGGTCCGGTTCTACAAGGCGACGACCAATACGGGTACTCATGTCGGCAACCTGTGGTCCGCCGGCGGGACGCTTCTGGCGACAGCGACGTTCACGAACGAGACCGCGTCCGGCTGGCAGACCGTCCTATTCTCGAGCCCGGTTCCGATTGCCGCAAATACGACGTACGTGGTCAGCTACTTCGACCCGAACGGGCATTACTCGTCGACGCCGCAGGGTCTGGCCTCGGCTATTGACAACCCGCCTCTCCACGCGCTGGCCAACGGCACGAGTGCGAACGGCCTTTACTCCTTCGCTACGTCGTCGATCTTCCCGACCAACAGCTACAACGCGAACAGCTATTCGGTCGACGTGCTGTTCGCACCAGGCTCCTGAGGTGAAGATGCCTCGGACACGAGCGCGGGCCTCCGTGCTAGCCGTGGGCACCGGGATTCTGGTTCTCGCCGGGTGCGGTAGCAGCGGACCCTCGTCGTCCTCTCCGTCTTCCTCCTCAGGCCCGGCCGGCCATGGCGCGGTTCGGTTGATCCACACGCAAGAGGCTGATACCGCAGGCGCTGGCGGCAACGCCGACATCGGAGGCGCACCTGTCCAGACGACGTCCGCGGCCGCCCGCCGGCACGCCGCGCGGGCGCGAACCGCGTTGGCCCCGGCCGGCAAGGTGCAGAAGGCGCGCCAGACCCCCAGGAGCAGCAACGACGACCTCGGCTCTCAGCAAGCCCAGTTCAATCCATGCACGCTGGTCAGTCTGACCCAGGCGCAGGCGATCACGCACGGGTCGGTCAAGGGGCGCACTTTGGCGCGGCTCGGGCCAACCTGCATCTACCGGGCGGGCAATGCCAGGAACGACGTCACGCTGGTGGTCGAGACGCTCAGCGTCTCACAGGTGGCCCACCAGATGACACGGCCTGCGAAGCTCACGGTGGCCGGCCATCCCGCCTATTGCGGACGGCTAGGCCTGCAGATGCTGTTCGTGGGCCTGCCGGGCAGTCGCCTGTTGAACGTGACCGCGCCCTGCCCGGTGGCCAAGCAGTTCGCCGTCGCCGCCCTCAAGCGCTTTTAGCGTCGTGCCCGATGGCGCGGCTCGGCGCAAGAGTTGGCCGCCGCCAATCGTTGGATCGGCATGAGATCTACTTCGCTGCGCGGCGAGCGCGCACTCGTGACGGGAGGCGCGGGCACCATCGGGTCCCACGTCGTGGACCTGCTGGTTGAGGCGGGCGCCAAGGAAATCATCGTGCTGGACAATCTGGTTCGTGGCCGCTGGGCGAATCTGGCCGGCGCGCTCGAGGACGGCCCGGTCCGGTTGGTTGAGGGGGACATCACGGACCGGCGGCTGGTCGATGAGCTGATGAAGGGGATCGACGTGGTCTTCCACCTGGCAGCGATCCGGATCACCCAGTGCGTGGAGGAGCCGCGGCTGGCGCTCGAGGTGCTGGTGGACGGCACCTACAACGTGGTCGAGGCGGCCGCTCGAGAGGGAGTCCGCAAGGTGGTCGCATCATCCTCGGCCTCGATCTACGGTCAGGCCGAGGTGTTCCCGACGGCCGAGAGCCACCATCCGTACGCCAACGACACGCTTTACGGGGCCGCGAAGACGTTCAACGAAGGCCTCCTGCGCAGCTTCCACGCGACGCACGGCCTCGACTATGTGGCGCTGCGCTACTTCAACGTCTACGGGGCCCGGATGGACGTGCACGGGCTCTACACCGAGGTCTTGATTCGCTGGATGGAGCGCATCGAGGCCGGACAGCCGCCGCTGATCTTCGGCAGCGGGTTGCAGACGATGGACTTCGTGTATGTCGAGGACATCGCCCGCGCGAACATCCTCGCTGCGACTGCCGACGCGACCGACGAGGTCTTCAACGTGGCCAGTGGCGTCGAGACGAGTCTGACGGAGCTGGCCCAGGGGCTGATCGACGTGATGGATGCCGACGTCGAGATCGAGTTCGGACCCGAGCGCGCCGCGGCCAAGGGGGTGTCGCGCCGGCTGGCTGACACGCGCAGTGCTCGCGAGCGACTCGGCTTCGAGGCGCAGATCCACCTCGAGGAGGGACTCCGGCGGCTTGTGGAGTGGTGGAGGGCAGAGCGGGAAAGCGCCGAGCAGCCCGCTGTCTCGGCGGTGATGGGATGAACGTCTCATTTGCCAAGCCATATCTGACCGGCAACGAAGGTGACGCCGTCGCCAAGGTAATTGCCACGGGCTGGGTCTCGCAGGGCCCGAAGGTGCAGGCGTTCGAGGCGGCGTTCGCCGAGCGCGTGGGAGCGGCGGCCGCGGTCGCCGTAACCAACTGCACCACGGCGCTGCACCTCGCTCTGCACGGCGCCGGGGTTGGTCCGGGTGACGAGGTCATCGTCCCGTCGCTGTCGTTCATCGCCACCGCGAACGCGGTCCTCCACTGTGGTGCGCGGCCGGTGTTCGCCGACATCGACCCGCTCACGTACAACCTCGATCCCGCCGCCGCCGAGCGGGCGATCACCGACCGGACCAAGGCCATCATGCCTGTCCACCAGGTTGGGCTTCCGGCCGACATGGACCGGTTCCTGGAGATCGGAGAGCGCCACGGCGTGACGATCGTGGAGGACGCGGCGTGCGCGATCGGTGCCAG